>NZ_JAIMIA010000056.1:0-28966 GCF_019966495.1 Tateyamaria pelophila
AATTCTCTGTTGGTAGGTGGGAGGCGGCAGAACCGGACTGAGCAGCACTCCAAGAATTGGGGTTCAGAACCGGCCCACTGCTGCCGGTCGCCAGTGAAGCCTTTGCCGCAGTGCAGCTTCACCAGACCAGCCATTCGTGCATCGCGCAGCATTTCGGCGGCTTGATCGTCGGTCAGCGGACAAACCTGACGTTTGGGATGCCGGTTAACTGTTGAATACACTGGTCCTTTAACCCAGGCCTCTGCCGATATCACGATTGCAGGCGTTCAGGCTCCAGTGCCCCCGCGACATGGCCGGTGAATGACTTACGCGTCAGGCTCCAGTTCCGCGCGCGCCAGCGCGCCCGGCTCCTCACGTATAGGCAGGTGGATCAGCGCGGCCAAAAGTCCAAGCACGACGGCAGCCCACCACATCGGGGTGTAATCCTGTGCCATGTCGTAGATGCGTCCACCCAACCACGCGCCGATGAAACTGCCGGTTTGGTGGCTTAGGAACACCAGTCCCGCAAGCGTTGAGAAAAACCTTAGTCCCTGTGTCTGTGCGACCAAGCCCATAGTCAGCGGCACAGTTGACAGCCACAAAAGCCCCATCACAGCTGAAAATATCAGCACGCTGACTTCGGTTGCAGGCACAAGAATGAACACAGAAATGACAAACGCCCGCACAAAGTAGATACCGCTAAGAACAGTCTTCTTGGAGTAGTTCTGGCCTGACCATCCTGACAGGAAGGACCCGGCAATGTTGAACAAGCCAATCAGAGCGAGCGACCATGCACCGATTGATGCTGCGAGACCCAAATCGACGAAATATGCCGGTAGGTGTGTTTGGATGAAGGCGACGTGGAATCCACAAACGAAAAAGCCGACGAACAGGCAGAGGTAGCTTCGGTCGGTAAATGCAGCCGACAGCGCGCGGCCGAAATCGCCCGCGCTGGATCCCGATGCCGTCGGTTTTGATACCCGTGCGATGAAAATCAGGAAGGGCAGGATCAGGGCGAAACTGAACCCAATTCCGATTAACGCTGTCTGCCATCCAACCGAGCTGATCAGTGTTGTTGCTGTTGGAGCAGCCACAAACATACCAAGCGAGGCAGCTGCGGTGCCAAGACCCAGAATGAAGCTCCTGCGTTCGGGTCTTACAATCTTGCCAAGTGCAGCAATCACGATAGGAAACGATGCTGCACCGGTGCCTGCACCAACCAGTATGCCCGTCATGATGAACAACGTCGGATCAGTGGTCAGACCACGAAGCGCGAAGCCAATGCCTGCGCAAATTGCGCCAAAAGCAAGCACGCGCGCGGTGCCAAATCTGTCCGCAATCGCCCCTGCGATGGGTTGAGAAAAGCCCCATACAAGGGCTTGCACGGCGACAGAAAGAGAGAAAATCTCTCGTCCCCAACCAAGTTCTGCCGACATGGGCGCAAGAAAGACACCGAATGTCGCGGCAAACCCAAATCCGAGGAATGAAATCACGCAACCGCCGAGAATCGCGGCACTCAACCCAGCGGTGTTCGTATCCTGGCTTGCCATACCTGCCCCGCTGTCGGCTGACTGATGAGCAAGATTAGTGACATTGGCGGTTATGCAAATCAACCGAACATTTGTCAGCCCATGCCCGCTTCGGGCTCTCTGTAGTCCTTAGATCGGTCACTGAAAATCCTGTGGAGTGATCACAGCCCTCCGTTGTAGACGGCCCAGACCAGCCATTGACGTCGCCACCCAACGCTGCGGTGCAGCCTTCGCATTGTTGCCGTTCGTGCATCGTGCAGTATTTTGTTGGGTGAAGTGTTGGCCAGCGGGACAAATTTCCCTTTGTTTCAACGACGGTGCGCATTCAGTGCCGTTGTTCAATTTCTGAAACTAGTGTTCGCCACCTGACGCAAGATTCCCAACGGTTTCAGGGTGTGTCATACTCTGGGCATGAGAAGCTTCGATATCTGCCTTTGCCTTGCCCCCCGCCGACCGCGCTGAGCTTGAAGTGCTGATCATCAACCGCAACACGCCGCGCAAGCTTATCTGGCGGGCCGGGATCGTGCTGGCGACGGCCGGCGGCCATGGCACCTTCAAGATCATGCGGCGGACCGGCATGTCGAAGCCGACGGTCTGGCGCTGTCAGGCGCGGTATCTGGATGAAGGCGTGCCGGGGCTCAAGCGCGATAAGACGCGCCCCTCGCGTGTGCCGCCTCTGCCCGTGGAAACAAGGCTGAAGGTGATCGCCAAGACGGTGCAGGAATCCCCAGCCAATGCAACGCACTCGAGCCGGGCGCTGATGGCCGAAGCCATGGGCATTTCGCCATCGAGCGTCGGCCGCATATAGGCGGAAGCTGGCTCGAAACCGCATCTCACAAAGGGGCTCAAAGTCTCGAATGACCCAAAGTTCGAGGAGAAGGTCACCGATATCGTCGGGCTTTACCTCGATCCGCCCGACAGGGCGGTCGTGCTCTGCGTTGACGAAAAGTCGCAAATCCAGGCACCCGACAGGACCCAGCCCGGACTGCCGCTCAAGAAGGGCCGTGCCGCGACCGTAACGCACGATTACAAGCGCCATGGCACGACCACACTGTTCGCAGCGCTGGACGTGAAATCGGGCACGGTCATCGGTGATTGCATGCCGCGCCATAGGGCAAAGGAGTTCCTGAAATTCCTGCGACAGATCGACAAGGCCGTGCCCGCGCGGCGAGATGTGCATCTGGTGCTCGACAACTACGCAACCCACAAGACGCCCGAGGTGAAGGACTGGTTGGACAAGCACCCGCGCTTCAAGCTCCACTTCACGCCCACCAGCGCGTCTTGGCTGAACCTGGTCGAATGGTTCTTCGCCGAGATCACGTCAAGGCGCATCCGCTGCGGCAGCTATTCCAGCGTCGATGATCTTGAGGCCGCGATCTACGACTACCTCGCGCACCACAACGAAAAGCCCAAGCCCATCAGGTGGACCAAAACCGCCAAAGACATCCTAATCCGGGAACGCCGCGCACTGGACACACTCGATGAAATCTGGGGAAACCGGTAAGATGCGTCAGACCCGGAACACTAGGCCCCAAAAGATTTCGATCAAATGGGGCCTACCGATGACTTAGCCTTTCAGGCTTGTCATTCGTAGATAGGGAAGGACAGTGGTAAAGTCGCCGAATTTCTCTTTTGCATCAGCATCGTTGACAGCAACGGGTATAACGACATCATCACCAACATTCCAGTTTGCCGGTGTTGCGACACCTCGGCTGGCCGCCGTCTGCAGACCATCCAGTGCCCGCAAGACTTCTGCAAAATTGCGGCCCACGTTCATCGGATATGTCATGGACAACTTCATCTTTTTATCTGGCCCGATGATGAATACAGATCTTACGGTCTGGCTGTCATTAGGTGTGCGTCCGTCCGGCATGTAGGCATCTGCTGGCAACATGTCGAAGGCTTTTGAAACTAACAGGCCGTCGTCCGCAATAATCGGGAAGCCTGCAGGTGCGCCCCCAACTTTCTCAATGTCACCCTTCCATTTCTTGTGATCCTCAACACCATCTACGGAAACCCCGATGACCTTGGTGCCGCGCTTGGACCATTCATCGGCCATCTGCGCTACCGCGCCAAACTCTGTCGTGCAAACAGGGGTAAAGTCTTTAGGATGCGAAAAAAGGACTGCCCAGCTGTCTCCGATCCAATCATGCAAGGAAAAGGTACCTTGGTCAGTTTCCACGGTTAGGTTCGGAACCGTGTCGTTTATACGTAGACTCATGGTGTTTTTCCTTTGGGGACAGTGCTCTGAATGCATTACGGCTCATCCCGAGCCGCCTGCACAAAGCATTCACTACGCTAAGCTTGACGACTTAGTAATGCAATGGTTGCTGCAAGTTGTTGGAAAGAGTAGCGTCGCGACAGCGGTTCAAATGAGTTGCCCAGTAGGCAAGTGACGCTTGTTTAGAAGCATTAACCACTGACCACTGGGAGACGCAGAAATGATATTCAGGCAGCTTTTTGACAAAACATCAAGTACTTACACTTACCTTCTTGCCAGCAGGCACGGTGGTGAGGCGCTGCTGATCGATCCGGTTTTTGAGCACACCAACCGGTATTTGAAGCTGCTTGAGGAACTCGACCTCAAGCTGGTGAAGGTCGTCGATACGCACATCCACGCCGACCACGTCAGCGCGATGGGTAAATTGCGAGACGCCACGCGTTGCACGACCGTCATGGGTGAACAGTCTCCGGCCGATGTCGTCTCCATGCGCGTGCGCGATAATGATCCGTTAACGATAGAAGGCCTTACGCTGACTGCGCTGTACACGCCGGGGCACACATCAGAGAGTTACAGCTTCTTGATGGATGACCGGGTGTTTACTGGCGATACTCTGTTGATCCGGGGAACGGGTCGCACCGACTTTCAAAATGGCGATCCATATGCACAATATCATTCGCTTTTCGAGCGTTTGCTGAAACTGCCCGAGAACACCATGGTTTATCCAGGCCACGACTACAAAGGGGACACTGTCAGCACGATTGCAGAAGAGCGCCATAACAACCCGCGTCTCCAAGTGAATTCGGCCGAAGAGTATGCCGATATCATGAACAACCTAAACCTTGCTAACCCGGCATTGATGGACGTCGCAGTGCCCGAAAACTTGAAACTCGGTCTGAGAATGTCCGCGCAACACCGCGTCCCCGTTCTGGAAGTCGATGAAATCCTCGCAGGATGGCCATCGGTTGATTGTCAATTTGTTGATATCCGGGAAGAAAGCGAGCGGCGTCGCCACGGCTCAATCCCCAACTCGATCCACGCCCCGTACGGGCATTTTGATCAATACTGCAGATCCAGCGGCCAACTTGCGGGCTTGGCAAAAAGCAGCAGACTTCTGCTTTTTTGTGCCGTCGGCGAACGATCCACGCTTGCGGTTGAGATTGCCCATGAGATGGGGCTTAAGAATGTTGCACATATCCCAGGCGGCTTCACTGCATGGCAGAAAGCCGCAGGTCCGGTGGAAGCGATAGACTAGCATACCTCAATTTCGATAGAACTTGCACACCGTTTGCGGGCAATCTCGAGCTTGCCCGGTATCTGAGAATTCGAACATCGAGAAGGTTTCCTGGAAAAGCCATTGGACGCCAAATCGACAGGACTGCGCGTCTGCTTTAGGCTCGGTGCTGCCTAGCGCGCTGCAGAGATAGACCCAGAATAGCATCTGTTTGAATGTCGGCTCCGACCGATGACGTATTCTTGGCTCGCAGATGCAGAGAAAGTCCGGTTCCCGCCCAAAGCGACCGACCTAAGACCCGCCTCGCGGTTTCGGAATGCATTATGCTACCAGTTGAAACTTCGAAAAGGGCGCTCGACCGAGAACACCAACACACTGAAAATTCAATACTTTTTGAAAGCGCCCTTCTGAAGCACTAGGGCGCTCGGTTAGAGACAAATGGCGTTCAGAGACTGATTTTGGGCATTTCACCAGTCTCCGAAGGGCGGTCGCCGCCGCTAAACCCCTTTGAAACCAAAAGAAAAAAGGCCCCGTTGGGGGCCTCGTATTGGGTTCGCGACTGGTTTCTGGCGGAGCGGATGGGTCTGATATCGAACCTTCTCCACCCTCTAAGCTATTGAATTCATTGCACTGACCTATGGTTTGGAATCACATTTGATGCAAACGCGACTGAGATCCAACCCAAGTATATTCATCCACCCTCGCCTTCACGATCAGCAGCCCGCCAAAGGTTGTGCCGCTCGCCGTTAATCTTCACGAACACCTAATCCAAGTGGCACTGCCAATTTGAATATGCGCGCATCTGGCTGACTCTTTTCTTGCGGATTTCGGCTGCTAAAACTGGGCCGAAAAGGTTCCACCAGTACCGCACCGTTTCGTGGTTGATGTCGATGCCGCGCTCTTGCACCAGGTCCTCGACGTTTCGGAGCGAAAGTGGAAATCGAACGTACATCATGACCGCCAGGCGAATGATCTCCGGGCTGCTGTGAAAGTAATTGAATGGGTCTGTTTTCGTCATGAGTGAAAGCTACGAGACCACCCTGCCCGTTTCAAGCCAATTTGTTCTGACAAGACCGTCGAAACGTTGTCCGTAGACGCGTCAATACAGGAACATGGTTACGGTCGTCGGAATAAGCGCCACGATTACAAGCACGACCAGCATGACGGCGATAAAGGGCAGCGTTGCAGCAAAGATTTGCTCGACCGATACGTTTGGATCGTTGAGCGTGTTATGCACCGTGAAGACCGATATCCCGAAGGGTGGAGTGAGTAGTCCGATCTCGACGGCGATCACAGTGACAATACCAAAATGCATGAGGTCGATGCCAAGCCCTTGGGCGATGGGTGCCGCGATAGGCACCATGATGAGCAGGATCGACGTGCTGTCGAGGATCATACCCATCAGTAAGATGATCACCGCGTAGAAGAACAGAAACCCCAGCGGGCCAAAGCCCGAGTCGGTGACCAGACCCGCGATGGCATTGGGCAGGCCGGCAATCGCCAGCATGCGCGAATAAAAGGATGCCGCGATGAGCAAGAGGAGGATCGACACCGAGATCACGCCGGTCTGCTTCATCACCTGCCACAGCTTGTGCCGATCAAGGCTGCGTCGTGACAGCGCCACGATCAACGCGCCAAACGCACCGATGCCGCCGGCTTCGGTCGGGGTGAAGAACCCGGTGTAAAGGCCACCCAGCACTAGGATGACCAGCATGATGATCGGCACTAGCTTGAGGAAAAGCTCCTTGAATGGCATGGGCGTGAAATCACGGTCCAACCGCCGCTTGCGCACGGCGTCCGGATCGTTCAGAACGAAACTCGGGAAAAAGATGGTAATTCCGATCAGCATCGCAACAAAGCCGAGCGCCAGCATCAGCCCGGGAACGATCCCGGCAATGAACATGCCACCAATCGAGACCTCTGCCAGAACGCCGTAGATGATCAGCAGCAGCGACGGCGGGATCAGCATGCCCAGAACCGATGATCCGGCAACGGTGCCTGCGGAAAAGGCAGGGCGATAGCCATGACGCGTCATCTCGGGCACTGCGACGCGGGTGAAGACTGCGGCCGATGCAATGGACACGCCGGTGACTGCGGCGAAGATGGTGTTTGCGGCCACAGTCGCAACGCCAAGGCCACAGATCATGCGGCGCAACAGTTCTTCAGCCACTTCGAACGTGTCGCGCCCAACATTGGACACACTGACCAACAACCCCATCAAGACAAAAAGCGGAATGGTTGCGAAAAGGTAATCGGCAATCCCCGAATAAGCGGTCAGTTCCAGCATTCGGAAGGCAAGATCAATATTGCCACGGATGATCCAAATTCCGAGGAACGCCACACCAAACAGCGCGTAGGCGATCTGCATCCCTAGAAGCACCAGACCGACCAGCACAGCGATCAGGATGAAACCGATGGTCAGCGTGGTCATGCTGTGCTCCTCGCGATGCGGATTTCTTCGCGGGCTCTGTAGAGGGCGGCCAGTGCGGCAACCCCGCAGCCCAGAATGGTGATGCCACGGAACGGCCACGTTGAAATGGTCCAGACCCCCTGCACACCAAAGAATTCGGCGGTTTGCCAAGCGCTCAGAAATTTTGGCCAAGAGGCCCAAAAGATGAGGGCAAAAACGATGGCCCCAGCGAGGCAAAACAGCGCCTCAATCCAAGCCACCAAACGTGGGTTGGATTTTTGCAGACGGCGGACAAGAAAATCGGCGCGGGTCAGGCGCAGTTGCAGGATCGCAGCCGGGACCTGCAGAAAGACAATGGCAACAACGGCACGCGCAGCAATCTCGGACACGCCGGTGATGGGGGCATCCAGAAAGTTTCGACCGATCACGTCGGCCACGATCAACATCATTAGCGCGCCGATACTGGCCGTGCCTACCGCCGACATGGCGGCTGCAATCGACCCAAGAACCGCGCCATAGGGGGCTTTGGAAAAGGCCGGAACAAACCGATCCTCCTGCAGCTCTGGTGTGTCTTCATTGCTCATGGCGGGGCGTCCTGGAGCCAAGGAGACGCCCGCCCGATCCACTTGGCTCCGGACGGGCGCAAAGTTCAGGTTACGATCTTAGAGACCTTCGTCCCAATTCCGAAGCGGTGTCGCACCGCGTTCGCGCAGAGCCGCGAAATAGGCCTTGAGCACGGTCTTGCCTGCATCACCTGTTTGTTCGAGCCAAGGCTCGATGATGTTTGGCAGGCCATTGACCCACTTGGCTTTTTCCTGGTCGGGAAGCTGGTGGATGGTCAGACCGGCTGCCTGCATCTCGTCCAGTGCACGGGCTGCCAGATCACCTACATAGTCGCCATGCGCGACCGAGGTTGCCTGTGCCGCCTCGCGGAACGCGGTCTGAATCGGTGCGGGCAGACCGTCAAAGAAGTCCTTGTTTGAAGCAATGCCCCCGAAATACATCGACCCGATGCCAACACGTGTCAGTTCAGGCGCCACTTCGTAAACGAGTGTGGGCAGGATGCCGGATGCAAAGGACAGCGTACCTTCGGTCACACCGGTCTGGATGTTGGTGTAGTACGTGGTTAGCGCGCCATCGACCGGGGTCGCGCCAGTTTCGCGCAGCCAGTTAGCCGACGTTCCCGGCGCGTTCAGCTTTCGGTTCTGCAGGTCCGCCATCGAGTTGACCGGGAAGGTCGCGTAGATGTCATAGCTGTCGGTGATCAGCGATGACAGGTGCACCATGCCGTTCTCCGCCCAGCTGTTCTTCAGCTCGGGCAGGTTTTCCGAAAGCTCATCGAAAATCTCGATGATCATGCGATGATCTTCGGTCGCGAAAGGCGTGAAGTAGGTCACGTTCTGGAGCGGCATGTTAGCCCCTTCCCAAACCGTGCCGACCATGCCGACATCGACGATGCCGTCCATCACCGCCTCGCGGGTGTCGGTAAACTTGTAGAGCGTGCCCGCATAGTTCTCGGCCCAGTTGACCTGATATTCGTTGCCATTCTCGGCAAGGATGCGGTTCACCTCGGGTTGGAAGGTGTTCTTCATCGCGTAGACCCAGATGTTGGCCTCTGGATGCGACGAGCCGATATTGACAGTTATGCTTTGCTGCGCAACCGCCGCGCTGCCGATCAGCATCGCACCGATCGTTGTAAGTGCTGTGAGTTTCATAGTTGTCCTCCCTTTGACGGGCGCACTCCCCGGCGCCCTTTTGGTTCAGTCGTTAATTTTGCCCAGCGCCCGCAAGATGCGTTCTGGCGTAAAGGGCATTTCGGTCACCTGCGCGCCAAGCGGGCGCAGGGCATCGTTGATCGCGTTCATCACCGCAGCAGGTGCTCCGGCTGTCCCGGCCTCCCCCGCGCCTTTGGCACCCAGTTCGCTTTCTTTTGTGGGTGTTTCCACGTGACCAACCTGCATATCGGGCATCTCGGCGGCCATCGGGACAAGGTAGTCCGCCATCGAGCCATTGAGCAGTTGACCGTCCTCGTCGTAATGGATTTCCTCGTAAAGCGCGCCGCCAAGGCCCTGAACGATCCCTCCCCGGATCTGTTCGTCCACCAGCTGCGGGTTGATGACCCGACCACAGTCTTCAATGCACCAATGCTTGAGTAAGGTCACAACGCCGGTGTCCGTGTCGACCTCCAAGTATGAGGCCTGAACGCCATTGGTAAAAGCGAACGGGTATTCCATCGTAATGAAGTGCCGGGTCTGGACCAGTTCTCGCGGCAAATCTTTTGGCAAAGTATCGCCCCGGAAATAGACGATCCGCCCCAGTTCTTCGAGCGGCATACGCTCTTCGCCACTGTCCATATCGACGACCTGTCCGTCGCGAATATCAAGCTTGCCCGCATCAGCCTGAAGCATGGCTGCCGCCACCTCCAAAATCGAGTTACGCAATGCCTTAGCCGCCTGCAACGCAGCTTCGCCGCCGATCCCGGCTCCGCGCGAGGCCCATGTGCCACCGCCATACGGTGTGACCTGCGTGTCGCCTGTGATCACCCGCACGTTGGTTGGCTTCACACCGACGCCTTCCGCCACAACCTGGCTCAGCATCGCCTCTGTGCCCTGCCCTTGTTCCGTCACGCCTGACAGCGCCACGACGGACCCGTCCGGGTCCATGCGCACAGTGCAGCCATCCTGCGCCGAAATCCGTGCGCCGCCAATGCCATACATGAACGGCGACGGGTTGGTCAGTTCGATGAAAGACGCAATACCGATACCGCGATACTTGCCTTTCTTGCGGGCTTCGGCCTGACCGGCGCGAAGGGCGTCGTAGTCCATCATCTCCATCAGCTTGTCCATCGACGCATGATGCGAGAGGCCTTCGAACTTCATCTTGGCGGGGGACGTCACCGGATAGGCATCGTCGGCATACATGTTGCGACGTCGGATTTCGACCGGGTCCATGCCAATCGCTGCTGCCGCCATATCCACCAAGCCCTCCGTGATGGCCACGGCAATGGGATGGCCCACGGCGCGGTATTGGCAGGTTGGCGTCTTGTTCTGGAACACAACTGTGGTCTGCGCCCGGTAATTGGCGAAATCATACGGTCCACCACACAGGTTCACGACCTGATTGCCCTCAATGGCCGAGGTGCGCGGATAGACCGAATACGGCCCGATCCCGGTCCAGTCATCGACATCCATTGCAAGGATTTTTCCGTCCGCATCCACTGCGATTTTGGCCTCGATTTCGTGGTCACGCGCGTGAATGTCCGTGGTGTAGCTTTCCAGACGATCGGCGATGAATTTGATCGGACGTCCCATCACCTTGGCAATGGCGGCTGTCGCCACTTCGTCGGGATAGACGTGCACCTTGATGCCATACGATCCGCCCACATCGCCGCAGATGACACGCACGCGGCTTTCGGGAATGTCGAGATGCTTGGCAAAGACAGTCTGCATCATGTGCGGCGCTTGCGTTGCATGATAGGCGGTCATTTGCCCTTCTGCCGGATTCCAATCGACAAGGATCGAACGCGGCTCAAGCGTGACGCCGGTATGCCTCGCGGTACGGAAGCTGGCCGAAACCACCTTATGCGCGGTTTCAAACACGGCATCGACATCGCCTTCTTCGTGCAGACGGCGAAAAGCGAGGTTGTCACCCAATTCGGGATGAATGACCGGAGTATCCTTGTCGAGCGCGGTCATGGTGTCAGTGACAACGGGCAGGTCTTCGTAGTCGACCATAACCAACGACGCCGCTTCTTCGGCCGCAGCGCGGGTCGTTGCAACCACGGCCACAACCGGTTCGCCGACCCAACAGGCGCGGTCCACAGCCAATGGATGTTCGGGCGGGGATTTCAGCCCCTTAAGATGTGCCAGAACAGCGACCCACGGCGTGCACACCTCAGCCAGGTCCTTGCCGGTAAAGACGCGCAACACGCCTTTGACGGCCTTCGCTTCGTCCACATCAATCTTACCGATCTTCGCATGTGCGACAGGCGCCCGGGAAAACGCCACGTGCAGCATGCGCGGTAAGACGATATCATCGACATAGCGACCACGACCTTGCACCAGCTTGGAGGCATTCGGACGCGGGACAGTCTTTCCGATATAGGAATTCGGCCGGTCGGGATTGTTGAACGGAATGGTCATGCTTTGCCCTTTCCAGCACGACCTTGCGCGACGCTTTCGACAGCATCGATGATCGCCTCGTACCCCGTACAGCGGCAGTAATTGCCCGACAGGTGTTCGCGGATTTCCGCACGGCTTGGAAGGTCGCCTTTCGACAGCAACTCCTCTGCCGCAACAAGCATGCCCGGAGTGCAGTAGCCGCATTGCAAAGCGTTGCGCGCGACAAACGCATCTTGCAGGTCGCTGATCGCGTTCGTGTCGGTTAGGCCCTCAATGGTCCAAACCTCGGCCCCATCCGCCTGCGCGGCCAGCATAAGGCATCCGCGCACGGCGTCACCGTCAACGCGGATCGTACAAGCTCCACAAACGCCATGTTCGCAGCTTGCGTGTGCGCCAGTCAGCCCCAACTCAAGGCGCAGGAAATCGATCATGTGCTGTCCGGCAGGCACACGCGCCTCGACCGGTTCACCATTGACGGTCAGGGACACGTCAACTTTGTCACGGAACATCTCGGTCATGCGGTGTCTCCTTTCAGGCGCGCCACGGCACGGCTCAGCAGGACGCCAGCCAAATGGCGGCGGTAGGCTGCGCTGGCCTGTGTGTCGGATGGTGGATCGATCTCGGCACTCAACGCATCGAGAGCAGTATCCAGATCGCCCGCATCAAGCGCGGCCATGGCCCCTACCGCCAGAATGGGTTTCGGACCGACCGAGAACAGCGAAACCCGATGACCTGCCGTGCGCTTGACGAGGCACAAACCGACCAGTGCGTAATCACCCGAGCGACGGGCAACCTCTTCGAGGATCTGAACTTCGTCTTCTTCAGCGACAGGCAGAGAGATCGCTGTGAGAATTTCGTCTTCATTCAGCGCAGTGGTGAAAACGTCTTCAAAGAAGTCTTCCGCCGGGATGTCGCGCGCACCACCCGGCCCTTCGGCGTGAATGGTCGAGCCAAGTGCCAGCGCGCAGGCCGGGAATTCCGCCGCTGGATCAGCATGGGCCAAAGCCCCCCCGATCGTGCCGCGATTGCGGATGGCGGCATGAGCGATGTGCGAAACCGCGTCCGTCAAAAGCGGCGCGTGAGTCTTCGCAAGCGGGTCAGCGCCAACCTGAGCATGACGGGTCAACGCGCCAATTCGCAGGGTGTCACCTTCGACGACAACTCCAGACAACTCACTGAGTTTCGAGATATCGACCAGCAAATCTCCAAACGAAAGCCGCATGTTCATCGCCGCGATCAAGCTTTGACCACCTGCCAACACACGCCCCTGACCATCTGATCCCGCCAGCAAATCGAGCGCATGTCCCACGCTCTCAGCCCGGGCATAGCCTCCCGCTGATGCCTTCATGGCGTCCGCCCCTCTTTTTCCACCTACGCCTTATTAAGCGCTTGATCAATTCTATTGAGCAGATGATCTTTAAAAGCGAGTCGTTGCAAGAAGATTTTTTGCCACTACCAAATCACCGAGGGCGCATGATGGACGGACTGACAGAAAGACCCGCCCGCAATGGCGAACATGGCGCCACGCGGAGGCGCCTGCCCCCGGCAGAGCGCCGTAAACAAATCGTCGACGAAGCGGTCCGCTTCTTCGCAGAGGTTGGGCTGGAGGGAAAAACGCGCGAATTGGCCAGGCGTCTTGGTGTCACGCAATCTCTTATTTTCAACTACTTCGCCACAAAGGACGAACTGATTGATGCGGTCTATGAAAAGGTCTATATTGGTCGCCTGTCACCCGACTGGCCCGAACGCCTGACAGACCGCAGCGTACCCATACGGGAGCGCCTCCTTGCCTTTTATAGCGAATATAGCGCCCTGATCTTTGAATGGGAATGGATGCGGATCTTCATGTTTTCAGGGCTTGCTGGTGCGTCGCTGAACCAGCGCTATCTCGAACACTTGGGTGACGTCATCCTGCGCCCCCTGCTAGCTGAAACCGAGGTCCTGGCCCACACAGACACTCCGCCGAAGATGGAAGATGTTTGGAACTTACATGGAGGCATCGCTTATATCGGCATTCGCCAACACATTTATAGGATGCCCGAACCCGTCAAACCACAGGACGAGATTGCGCGAGCGATCGACAAGTACCTTCTGTTTTTCGGCATAGACAAAGAACAATGAGGGTAGTTGTTCCATCCCGGACGATCACATAGATCCTCGTCGGTCTGCATTTTTCATGGCAAGATCGGTCTTGGGTGACATCCGGGAGGGCGCTAAATGCTGATCCATCTTCATAGCCAGGCGACAACGACCCCCAAAGTGCGGGCGGAAATTCAAGCGAGTGACGAGCCTGCTTGGGTTCTGGCGGAGCGGTTCGGCACAACCGAACAGACAGTGTGGAAGTGGCGCAAGCGCGACAGTGTGAACGACCTCAGCCACACAGCGCACCGGCTGCAAACAACGCTCACGCCTGCGCAAGAGGCCGTTGCAGTTGCTCTGCGCAAGGCGCTGCTTGTGTCACTGGATGACTTGCTCGCGGTGGTGCGGGAATTTCTGAACCCGGATGTGTCACGCTCAGGGCTGGATCGGTGTCTGTGACGGCATGGCGCGGGCAATCTGCGCGATTTGAAAGCAAAGGTGGCAAGGCCCAAGCACAGCGGGTTCAAGGCATACGACCCCGGGTATATCCACATCGACGTGAAGTATCTGCCTCAAATGGAGGATCAAACTTCCCGCCGTTATCTGTTTGTTGCAATTGACCGGGCTACGCGCTGGGTTTTTATCCGCATCTACAGCAGTAAGACAGCGGCCAACGCGCGCCGCTTTCTGCGGGATCTGGAGCGGGCATGCCCACTTCGCATCCGAACCATACTCACGGACAACGGGAAGGAGTTCACCGACCGTCTCTTTGGCCTGCGCAAGCGCGCACAAAGCGGGAAACATGAGTTCGACAAGCTCTGCGCGGAACTGGGCATCGAGCATAGTCTGACGCCGCCAAGATCACCCCAAACGTATCCGATGGGGTGGACGCCCCCCGGCGGCATCAAATGTGCCAAGGTAGCGGGTGTTGAAACATCGCTATGAGGAGAGCGTCCATGAAAGAGGTTAGCATCATCGGTCTTGATTTGGCCAAGAACGTATTTCAGGCGCATGGCGCCGGGAAGGACGGGTCCGTTGTGTTCCGACGCAAGTTGTCGCGGGCGCAATTGCTGAAGTTCCTGGGTGAGCAGCCGTCTTGCGTGGTGGCGATGGAAGCCTGCCTTCACCGGCGTCCCGCTGCGCCGTTGCCGCGTCACTGTCGGATTGTTGCGCTGCCTCTGTCTCGTCCGCCCGCGATAGGCGCGACGCATGGATCGCGCTCACGTCCAGTCCGGTTGACCGCTGGACCCTCTGCCAGCTGGCTGATGCCACGTCATACCAGCGCGCGCGCACCTCGCTGAATTGCGCGCGACCAAGCTGGGGGGTGATATCCCAGCTGTGCAGGTTCTCGCCCCAGACGGCGCGGACGGCAGCCTGATAGTCCGCGTTCCGCTTCGAGAGGAACGCGGTGTCCCCCACGACCCGAAAGTTGGCCCCGATCTCCCGGGCAAGCCGCTCGCCCATGCCGATAAAGCTCTCGTCGCGCATCTCGAAATAGGTCCGGGCCAGCGATCGCAGCGCAGGGTCGATATCGACACTGGTGATCCCGGCAAACGCGCCTGCCTCGCGCATGATTGTTTCGACTGTCGCGTTGTCCCAGTTGCGCTGTTGCCCCTCCTTGATCGGGCCAGTCGTGTCCATCCCCTTCGCCGTGATCTTGAGGCGGCGCCCTGATCCCCGGTCGCCCGACGATTTGACCTCGTCGACGCTGCCGCGGAACACGACCCGCAGGCCGCTCCCTTCCCAACCGAACGCGATCGAGACCTTTGCCCCCTTGCGGGGCAGGACGATCCGGCCGTCTGTGTCGTCGATTTCAAGATCGGCGCTGTCGGTATGCGTGCCCACCTTGTCCGAAACCCGAAGGCCGAGAAGCACTGGAAGGATAGCATTGGTGATATCCACGCACCGTGATTTGATGCACCGCATCACGCTTGAAATCTTCACTGAAATTTGGCTTCCCCATAACGGCCTCCTTGCCTCAAAATTAGGGAAGAAAGCGTCTACAATACTAGGGGCTATTCAGAGCACCTCAAACCTAGCCGTTATCCACCGTCTGAGCGGTGATCTCGTCACATCGACCAACCAGACCCAACGCATCAATCGTGCAAACCCGGTAGATGAATGCCCGACCTGCCGACAAGGCAATGTCGGTAAATTCTGCATCTTGGAGGGGCGCCGTTCCCGAAATTGGATACTCAGAATTACCCCTGAACACACGGTACCCATGAACGCCCGGTTCTTCAGAAGCGCTCCAAGTGAGGGTGATCTCGGTGGTGCTCGCAGACGCTTGCATCAGGCCGTTGAGGTCCGCGGTCAGGAAACGGTGAACTGGAATGTCCGTTATTTGCCCTTGCAATCTCGCTCCTTTCGGTCCGGTCGCAATATTAACACGCAAAGGGACATCCGGAGACAGTCTTTCCGGAACCGCGATGGAAAATTCACGCCAGCCGGTGCCTAGCCCGAAGGTCTGCGTCGCAAGTTCAGTATCACCTTGCAGCACGCGCAGATCGACAGAGGCCTCAAATCCCATATGCGATACAAGCCTAACGGTATCTCCGGGCAGGGCGATATTCTGCTGGTTTTCGGCCAAATCGACCGGCAGCCCAACGTCGTGAGCAAAGCTCCCGTCTGCATTCTGCCAAAGCCAAAACTCCGGTGAAACAGGCAATGTAGACACCGCACCTTCGTCGCTTTCAAGTACAATCATTTCGTCGTTGAACACAATCACATTGGCGGTCGTACCTTCTTCTACGCGGAACACCTGATCACCGGTTTTCAGGTTCAATCCCCCTGATCCAGAGCCGCTAACCATCCGGATCAATCGCGATGTGATCTCAACGGTCTCGCCATCCGCAATATCGACAAAGTGAACTTCGGCGAGATTGCCGCTGCGATACCGATACCGACCTTCGGGCAACGTCAAGACTGGGGTCTCTGCCCTGAGGATACCGGCGATGGAATCTGCCGTTGATTGGGCAACATAGATCACGCTTTCCATGGCCAGAGGTGTTTCAACCTTCATGGCCCCCACAGGAAAACCTGTCGTTTCTCCCTGCTCAATTTGTACCGGCCAGCCCGCCTCGGCCAAGTCTGCGCGCAGTTCAAACAATCCTTCGGGAACCGCGACTGTGCCATTCTCAGCGATAGGCAGAACCAGCGCACCGTGCGCAGCATCGTGCAAAGTAAAATAGAAACTTGCGTCTGCCGGGGCATTAACGCTCAACGCACCCAAGCGCAATTCTGTCTCCCCTACATGATCAAACCGCGCGCTTCGCCAAGCAAAACTATCAATACCGTAGACATATTCGCCATCCGGCAAATCTGCAGCTTGATCGCGGGTAATCTGGGCCAGCGGCACATCTAGGGCTGCCTCGGGATCATAAATCGAAATGCGGGGAACTTCGGCCCCTTCTGGCGCACTCACCCTCATTTCATCTGGCAAGACCAAAGTAGGTGCCAGAAGAGCAAGGATTACTGGGGCACCTAACCTCATCTTGAACGCCTCAGCGCGACAGTCGCACCGCCACCAATCACAAGCAGGCCGATCAGCAGCAACACCCAAGGTACACCTCTCGTGTCTTCTGAGGTCTCTTCGGTTGGGATTGAGTCTTCCGGCTCATCCAAGACGGGCGGCGTGTTTTCCGGCATGTCTGCTTTCGCATCGTCAATGCGTGCCAGACGGGGCGCGCTTGCCACTCCAATAGACAGGTCCAGAATCAAGTTTGTCGTAATGCCTAACTCATCCGTAGCAATAATTTGCAGTGGCTCGCTACCTTGGGGCCGCGGGGCAAATGCATGACCTGCGACAAGCGTAGCGCCAGTCGCTGCATCTGTCATCCGGAAGTTCGTCAAATCGGCGCCAGACAAAACAATGCGATCCGTTGCTGACAAGGCACTGAGATCCAATTGGTCTGGGTCTCGTTCCAATGCGATGCTTAATACCGGCGGCGAGCGATCAACAATCAACTCTCGGCGTAGCCCAATGCCGTTCGCGGTTTCCATTTCCAGTTGCCATATCCCTTCGGGCAGCGCCTCCGCTGAAGTGAGCTGGAACACCCCATTTTCCACGTTTACCTCGAAAGCAATGTCCTCTGTCTGGCCATCTGCATCCAGCAGCCGCCAAGCCAAATCCTCTGATCGTCCTTCAAGGAACCCGGTCAACGGCGCATCTACCGCCCCTGAAACGCGATCCTGATCGAGGCTGAAATCGACGCTTTGGTCAAATTCCATCCGCCAGATTTCCTGACGTCCGGATCGCCCGCTTTCAAACAACATGGAGCTGCCATCTGGGGACACCATCATCGCCCGATCCAACCCACCATCATTGTCCAAGACCAGACTTTCCCGACGCGCGCCAACCTCCCGACGCCACAGCCCACCTTCACCGTCCGCCTTTGCAAACAAATAAGCTTCGTCCGTAATAGCCGTTGCATCAAGATCACGGGTCGCGGGCGCATCCGGATGGGCTGACAGAACCATTGTGGTTCCGGTCTCGAGATCACAAAGCCACGTGGTGCGATGATAGATACTTTGCGTGACCAGGACCTGGCGCCCTATTGGCCGCGGGTTAAGCATGGTTGCCCCACCCGCAAATTCGCAGATTGAAACGTCCAATTCAAACGGGTCGACAATCCGGTTTTCTGTGGTGGCTAACCACTGATCTGCAATCCAGCCCAACCCCGAAAAATCACCGTCAATGGACTGCTCATCGCCAGATGACTTCTGCACAACCAATCCGGTTTCTGTCAGATACCCCATCTGGCCGTCAGGCCCGATCACGGGGTTGGTTTCATTTCCGCCAGTCTCGGTCAGCCAAGTGATTTGCGCAGACGCCAGATCATAACTAGCAATGTCGAATTGCCCCTCTCGCTGGCTGGCAAAGATGAACCCTGAACCATCTGGCAACCACGCAGGCGTTCGGCCCCCGTCAACCGTAAGCTGGGTGAGATTGCCAAAGGCAAGCGCTTGGGCGCGATAGCGCCAGCGCCACTCTAACGGGTCAGAGCGATGCCCCAGCTGATCGACCAACACCAATCTGATAATGACTTCCCCGCCGTTGGGTACGGACAATCCGGGTACTTCGCCCAAGCGGACAGACATGCTTGATCTGACGGTGTCAAATTGGATGATCTCAGTTGGAACGGAAATGCCATTCACAGTCAATTCTGTCTGCACGCGAGCAATCCCGGCGCCCGTTTCCATAAACGAAATACGCGGGAGCAATTCAGAGGATTCCCCTGCCTCTGCTGGTTCCGTCGTAGTGATCAGTGGTGGCGTGCGGTCGATCAATCCAACCCATATCTGGCCGTCCTCGGACATGAAGCTTTGCCAGCCCTCGTTCTCAGCAGCCAGCGCTTCCCCGCTGGGCAATGCCCAAGTCTCGGCAGTGTTAGGCAGCGTTCCGATACTTAGCGACAGTAGTTGCGCCGCAACCTGTGGGGGAACATCGGCTGCAAATGTCCGCCAGGCTGCCGAAGAGATTTTGACAAGCTCAACACCTTCCAAAAGCCTCGCCTCCTGTGGCAGGTATTCCGACAGCAACAGGAATATTGGTTGGGGGGCGTCACCTGGTTCCAGATTCAGAGGTGGCGTTGTCAAAGCCGCCCGACTGCCCAATCGTTCCGATCCCAATGGAACAAGACGCGCATCACCATCAAATCTGAGCAGCAACGCCAGCCCTGAGGTATCTCCGATCTGGATCTGTGCAACAAGTCCAAGCGGTTGGTCAAGCGACACTGGCGCAGCAAAATCGACGACACCTCGACCCGGGTCACGCACAGCCAACTGCAATCCCGGTTCTGGCGCATCGGCGAACCATGGCGCGTTGGATTGGGTCGGTTGGGACGATGGTTGAGGCGGTTCAGCCATTGTTGCGTAAAACCGCGTCGGGCGCAGGCTTGAAGGCACTTGCGCTTCAATCCGGTTGCCGTTTCGTTGCGTAGCCAGAACGGTCACCGCCCCAGATGCATCCAATAGCGCGACCGATCTGCCCGCCTCGCTCTCCAACGACAAAGTCACAGGTGCACGGAACGCAAGGCCTTGCGGTGCGAACCCGTATAGACGTCCCGCCGCCTCGGGTGCATTTGGCGGCAGCGCATTGTCGGCGACATCGACTGAAAGCGCACCCATTCCCAAATTGAGGGCAAACGGAGGCAGACTGAGGCTGGCCAACCCATCCGGGCTGGTCAGTGTCGTGTTGTCTTGGCCTGTGGCCACTTCTCCTACGCGGACCATTGTACTTGCTTCGGCAAAATTTTCCTCGGCGTCGAAACTGCGCAATCGCACCTCGATCCACCCGCTTTTCATCACGGGCCCGCTTTCGGCGAATTCAAAACTGTGAAGCGCCGATCCGGTATCCAGAGACGCGAGATTGCCGTAAACTGTCGACCGCAGCTGCTGGCTAAGGATCGTATCGATCCGCCGGGTGACCTCTTGCTGCGTCATGACTGTCGGATTGGTTGAACGGATCAACTCTTGCCAGCTTTCGTCGCCCGTCCCAAAACTGCGCATCTCGACAAGGTAATGGCTGAACCCTTTGCCCCCGGCTTGCCCAAAAATCGGTACCGTTTGGCGCACCACAGCACCTTGGGGTGGGTACAGCAAACGCGCCACCAGGGCCGGATTACCACCCACGTTCGTGTTGATATCTATCGTATCACCTCCGGCCGGAGCATATTGGCCACGTAACCGCGCGCCATTGGCGATGCCCGCATCACCTTGCCACCAGAAATAACGTTGCCCGGCTGCAATCGGACCAGAAAAGAGTGGGACCTCGGCGTCATTGCCTAGCACCAGCGTCAAGGTCAAATCGCCAGGCTCAGGCAAACTAAGCTCTGCTGTCAAATCTGCTTCTGGCGCACCGGAATAATCCCGATCCGCAGCAGACACGATCCGCGGCGAGACATCTTCACCGCCAGACAGCCGGGTTGGACCAAAATATGCTTTGCCGTCCACGGCGTAGAACGCCAACCCGGCAATATCTCGTCCCCCCATCCCAATCTCTGAAACAGGGATGCGCAACCGCATCCAAGTGCCGGGCAAGGGCAACGGACCCGATGCAATGTGACCATAGCCCGACCGGTCTTCGAAGGGCAGAAGATCCGCACCAAAGCTTGCGCGGTGCGCCGCTGAGAGCGTTTCGTCATAGACTTGCAAAACGATCTGGGCCGGTGGAGTTTCAGGGTGCAGATAGACGTATTGAATGATATTGTCGCCCGCGATGACCCGATGCGGCGCATCCCAAAGCAAGTAATGAACAGGGGGGCCCGACCCGCCGCCAATATGGGCTTGGTCGGTTGGGCCAGTCGTGACCTCCTCCCAAATCCACGCACCTCCTAGGGTCACACCCTCATCGGGAGCTTGCGCCAGCAAAGGCTCGGGACGATCAAAACGCTCCCATGGCAAATCCGTGGATTTCAATCGTGTCTCGGCGACGGAAATCACCGCTGAAAACGCGGCAGTTGTGTCGGTTCCTGTGCTGTCAGTTTCCGTGTCAATTACACCCATCAGATAGGCGGGAGTGCGGGTTCCGTCGGCTCCAACTATCAAGATCGCGTAGGTGCCGATCGTGAGATCAACAAACATATCTGGTGCAAACAGCTGCGGATTGGCGCCCGGCACCAGTGACAGGCTTGCCAGTTCCTGTTCTTCCTCGGTTTCAGGCTCAACCAGTACCAATGAAACGTCTTGGGCGCTCTCTGACCAAAGCGTCAAAGCCACCCACTGAGGCTGCCCGGCGACCATCAACATAGACCCACCTCGCAGCAGCGGTGGCCCGTATTCCGACATTGCGACAAAGGTCGGGTCATTGGCGTTGATGAACCCGGACCGTTGCAGAAAACTGAGAAATGCTTGGGCGGCCTTGTCGCCGTTTCTGGCTGCATCAAGTAACCTGTATGCCAAATAGTTACCAAGCGCCCCACCTACCTGATGGGCGGCAATTGCAGCATTCAAAGGATACGGCAAAACCATCCCTGCACCGCTCAATGCCATACCGGTCCAGTATTCCCGGTGGCCAATTTGGCCGGTCAAATAAAGGTGCGTGCTGTAGACATCAGAGGCGATGCTCAACGCACCCAAAGCCCGCCCAAATCCGCGACCAAGACCTGATCCGCCACTTGGCGGAGATCCATAGAGTCGGGCACGCGCAGTGCGCGGAGGTCGCGCCGTCGGGGTTCCCCCTGCGGTCCGCGGCGGTGGAGAGACGCGCGGTCCCCCATCCAAATCTGGCACGCGGTATCGACCACCTTGTGCCGACGGGCGCGGCGCTGACGGCGACGGACGCGCAGTATCTGGCACGGCGGGACGGTCCGGCAGGCTGCGTGGGCCGCTGGCATCCGGGGTCGGCGTACGCGGTGTTCTGGGCGCATCCGGCGTTGATGGCTGTGGTCGCACAATGGGTCTCTCGGGTGCGGATGCGGGCTGCACCGGAGGGCGGTTCGGGGACGCAACCGGACGCGGATTACGCGCAGGCGGCGCCTGTGTAGCGGGGGGGCGAGGTCTGGCCGTTGGGGCTTGAACCCTTGGTGGGCGCGGTCTTGGTGCCGTTGTGTGCGGAGGCCGCGGTGCGCTAGGGCGTGCAGTGTTTGGCGCACTGCCCGAGGGGCGCGGTGACGTCGAAGGAGGGCGACCATTTGCCGGTAAATCAACGGCAGGCAAGCGCTGCGTGGTCCGCGCGTTAGGTGCCTGGGTCCGCGCTGCAGGAGAGTCAACCGCAGGCAGACGTTGCGTTGCATGACGTGCGGGCTGGGGCGGCGGTGCGGTACGGGCTGGGGGGCGTGGCGCATCCGGAGCATTCGCGCGGGCAGGATCAATCGTGGCTCGATTTGGACTGGTTCGCGGAATGCTACGCGCGGCGGGCGGCGGGTTAGTCGCGCTGGCGACAGCCCCCGGAGAGTTTGGCAATTGTGGCATTGGACGCGGAGGCGCAAGTGCGGCGGTTCGCGCGCGCGATGCCGCGGCGCGGGCCTGACGGATCATATGATCACGCGTATAGGCCGCATCATGACCCAAATGAGAGTTCCGCAACGCATATTCGTGGGCCGGACTGCTTCGATAATGTTCAGCTGTGCGCACCCAATCATCAAGCACATGATGCGCAGGTACTTCGGGCATATGTAACCGCGCATTACGCACGATCGTTTCGGGCGTCATCTGAGAGAAGCCTGTCCACGGCGTGTAACTACGGGCCGCCCGGTACGGCGAATTCTGAAATGTATTTGGCAAATGCCCGTCCGCGCCGCGCGGAAGATACTGCCTGTACTCAGTCTGGAACGCATAGTTCATGGACTGACGCATCAAACGGCGTTCGCTGCCGGGGGGATGAAACCCTCCTGCCGCGCGCTCTAGATTGCTCCCGTGAAGGTGGGCATCAAATTCCTTCCATAGTCGACCCATCGTGTATCGGCCGTTTTGCTCTAGCCCGCGTTGATAAAGATGGCGCCCCTCATGCCCAACAACACCGGTCAGGCCGCGGGGACTGGGGATACCAGCTGCCGCGCGCGGATCGCGCAAGACAGATCGGCCCGGATTAACGTGGAGATTTCCACCTTGCTGATAACCGTATCCTGCAACGTCCGATCCAAAATGCAGGTTGGTCGCAGGGCTTCGCAGCTGCTGCAGAGTTTGATTTGCCCCGGACCGCACTGAAGGCCTGCTATCATTGGCAATGATTGATTCCAGATCGCGTACCATCGCGTTATAGGCATTTCGGTACCTCGGGTTTGACCCGACATTGCCGGGAGGATAGCCGCGTCCTGGCATGGGTCCACCTGCTTGTGGTGCGCCACCTCCGGTGCCAACCGTATGGGCCTCGTGCCCATCCGTGTCCGCATAGCTCAATGGGTCCAGTGCTGCGTAAGCATAGGGGTTTGATGGATTGTCGATACCCATTGGATCCGGGGCGTTGAACCGTTGAAGCGCGGGCAGATAGACCCTCGCATCCGTATGGATCAAGCCGAATTCCGGGTCCGTCAGACCCCCTGCATATCCCACCCAACGCGCAAAATCCGCAGGCGCATCCCGCGATTGACCCCACGTATCATAAAGTGCCAGCGTTTTCGTTTCGCCACCGACAACTTCGAATACGGGCGTGCCAATTTGATTTGGTACCAACAGGCGAACCTCGTCACCCATATGCAGTCGCACGTAATTGGGCAGTGCTTCATTTCGCTCGATCAGCGCAATACGTGCACCATCCGCACCATAAACTGCAATCAGCCGTCCCTCGAACCAGAGGTACTCTTCAATCTGGTCCCCGGCAGTTCGGCGCACGATTTGCCCAAACGCATCGTAGTCAAACGCCACATTTCGTGCGCCATCGCTTACCGAGACCAACTGGCCGGCTGCATCATACGTATAAGTGATCTGACCATTCTGGATGAGCTGGCCATCCATGTCATAGGCCAAGGTCTCCCCCTGATTTTCAGATAACTGCCACGCGGAATTGTAAGCCCTGTCATCGACATCCGGTGTCGTCAGGACGTTACCGGAGCCGTCATAGGACCATTCTAATCGCACATCCCCTTCATTCACCGCCACCAATCGCCCGAGCGCGTCGCGCTCCATCCGCTGCGTTTGCCCGTTCAATGTCAGCGCGGAAACGGCATTGTCTTCGGCGCGTTCAACGGTCAATCGGCCTTCTGAGCCCGCCCCTGCGCGCACTTCGACCTCAGCTAGGACCGAATTTGTCGCCAACAAGACATCCGCCTCGGCCCCATCTGAGGTAGTTAGGTGATATGTGGCTTTCGACGGATCATAAACGGTCTGCGTACGGGTTCCGTCCGGACCGATCTGAACCTGACCTTCACCCAATGGATAGGCGTATCCGATACGGTCCCCTTCAGGCAGAACCAAGGCCGTCATCCGGCCCAAACTGTCATACTCAAAAGAAAGCTGGCGTCCCAATGCATCTGTGACGCTCTGACTGGCCCCGTCCTCGGCATACCTATAACGGATGACACCGATCGCATTTTCCGCTTCGCTTAACCGACCATTCTCATCGAAACGGATCGTGTTGTGGATCTCGCCGTTCACCAGTGCCGAGAAGCTGGACCAATCCTCGCTGGGTTCGATCAATATCTGAGAACCGCCGGAATAGCTTTGGCCAGATGGCATTGTGCCTTCCCAGCCAAACGCCTTTGCCCACCCCGACAAGGCGCCCATTTCAATCGCGCGGCCCAGATCATCGTAAACTGCATATTGGATCCGGCCATCGGGATCGATCACTTCGGTGATCTGCCCAGTCGCGGCGCGCTGAACTGTCGTTACCCCTCCAAGCGGATCTTTGGACCACAGCTCTGTTCCATCATACCCAATTCCTGCCTGCCAAAGATTGCCGCGCGGATCTTCGATGGTTTGAATTCGGACAACACCATCGTCACTCGGTTCAACTTGCACCTCCTCGATGACAGTCCACGTTTGATGGTTGTCACCTAGTTCAGACCGGATCCCATCGACGGTCGCCGCCAGAATTTGCCCCTCCGGGTCAAACTCATAGCTGATCTGCATCTCAGGTGACATTTGCGCCACCACGCGACCACTTGCATCAAATGTCGTCACAGTTTGCGTGCCGTCCGGTCGGGTCAAGGTCGACTGGTTGCGATCTGGGTCAAATACCTCGACCCAAGACAAAACCCGATCACCGTTGGTCGTCGTCATCTCAGTAGTTTTCTCGTCGACGTACCGCATTTCGGTGACAACCGTATCAACGACCTGCCGGACCACACGCCCCTGATCATCCAGTTCGATAATTTCTTGCCGCTCGATCCCGGCAGCATCCAAAGACGTGTAACGTAATGTACCCCCGTCATCGCTTACCGTCTGCGTGAGCGTGACACCATCGCTGGAGCGCAGCGCAACCGGCGTTTCCCCGCCCTCTTCATAGATCAATTCAAACGCGAGGTAGGGAGAAGAGACCGCGTTAAGCCGCCCGCTTTCGTCATGCTCATACAGCGTCGGCACACCAATTTCGTCGACAATTTCTGTCACGTAGCCATCTTGGCTATAGCTGATCACCGACGGCATCAATGGATCGCCGGCGCGTACCACCATGCCCTGTTCGTCCGTTTCAATGATGAACGGCTCATCGCTCAGACGTTCAGCAGAGATCAACGCGCCAGAGGCGTCCAATCGTTCAATCTGTCCGTCCCCACTGGGCAAGATAGTGGTTACCAAACGACCGCCATCCTCAAGCTCTTCAGTGTAGCTTAGCGCGCCCCGTTCCCCTGCAAAGGCTTCGGCTCCTTGATCGTCAATGACCAGCCCACGCACACGCCCGGCCCCGTCGGCCATCACCGTCCCGTCCGACGGATCAAGCGCAATCGACACTCCTCCGACATCTTCAATTTCCAGCATCCGACCAACCGTATCGCGGCGAAACCGAATACCGTTTCCATCCCCATCCAACATCGCTTCGATCAATCCGTCCGAGCGATAGTGCGCTTTGAGGATCTGCGCACCATCGCTCAGCGTGTCCAAACGCGCGAGCGGATCATAGGTGTAGTGAAGCGGCGAAGTACCACTGCCACGAATGTCTGATATCAAGCCCTCGGGCGTATAGACATATTCCATCCAGCGCCCGTCAGACGTACGCCAGGATTTGGGTCGATCAGCCGCGTCATAGGTATAATATGTTTCAATCCCCTCTAGGTCGAGATGCGAAATCAGTTGATCGGCCTCGTCATAAGTAAATCTTTCGACTTGCCCTGTTTCACCGGCAATTGCGGTCACGCGACCAATTGGATCGCTTTTCTGCCAAAATGATCCCTCCGCCCGGAACACAAGCTGAGGATGCCCATAGGTGTCCGGCGCGGCATAAGACACATCAGTGGACCCGGTTTCGGGCAGAGGAAGGGTGCCATTTTCATCAACAAGCAATCGTGGATCACCCACGGCATCAAAGATGACCCCGCCAACCCATTCTCCGTTAATACTAACATCGACTTGCCCGTCACGGTGGTCACGCACTACGCGAATGCCGTCGGGTTGCGTATCGATGATCGTGTATTGATCCGTCATGACCGGGTCTCGGATCAATTCACTGCGGTGTTGCTGTCCAGCGGCATCCGTTCGGGTTTGGACCAGCCGTCCGTCACCCGCCCGACCCCAATGATCAAATGCTGTGCTCAGCGCTCCGGGCCCGGTCAACCTCCGCACCCGAGAATTCACATCATATTCGATCTCAAGGCTGGCCCCATCGACGAATGTCACTCCGGTCAGGATGGCCGCATCGCCATAGTCAAAGACCGTCTCGCGACCTCTCGTATCGATGGTTCGTGCCAAGACGCCTCCGGCATACTCGAAACGGACCACGCGGTTCAGCATATCGGCAATCTGCACAACGCGTCCGCTATCCCAGCTTAGCGCCAAGGCTTGGCCGTCGTCATGAACAACCTTGGCAAGCTGTCCATTTTCATAAAGCAGATCATAGCCAAACCCTTGTGGGCCTTGCCGTCTGGCAAGCTTCAAATCTGCGTTGAATACCTCTTGGGATCCATCTGAATAAAGCCTGCGAAAACCGCCATCAGGCAATGCATAGATCTTTGCCTCAAGTCGCCCTGCAGTCGGTTCATATCCAGATCCCGCAGTTTGGACATATGCACTCTGGCCACCGTTATCTTCGTAAACATAAAGCGTGCCAGTGTTGCGATCCCGTTCAATTCTGGTGGCAAAAGCCCAAGCCCAATTTGGACCCATCCCGGTATTGAGTGCGCCCTGACTATAATGCCGTGACATGGTCAGCGGCCAATCACGCGCGCCGATTGACAGGTCAACGAACCCAAAGCCAAGTCGGCCAGACATATCCACGATGTCCGTGTGAAAGGTCTCGGGCAAAGCCAGTTCGCTCGGCAGTGGGGAAATGATGTCAGGCGGTGCGGCAAAGACTAAATCGTCCTCTTGGGCCAAAGCTACGGTGGAAAGGAAGGCGAACATCCCAACAAGCAGAGGTAAGAGTTTGTTTCTAAATCTCATTCGCTAACCCCCGAAAATAAATCACTGCCGGACAACAATGGCGACCTTGTGTACAGTCCATCTCGACGTCCCATCGCACGTGACAGCAACTCAATCGTCAACGTCGATGCGCCCTCGCGATCCCCGGCATCTAGAACTTCGATCCCGATCGAGCGACCGGGTTGAAGGTCATGCAAAACTCCTTCCAACACGTCATTGGTCTCTAAATCGGTCCAGACAACAGTTGCAGTATCTGGCAGCCCCCCTAAGCGATAAAGCCCGCGCTGCGGCGGTTGAAAGACAATGAATGGAACGGTGGATTGGGCTGGAACCACCACCCGTTCCCATGGCAACATACTGACCTCACTAGGCAACAAGGTCTCACCGACAAAGCTACCGTCTGGCCGTTGCAGGCGCACACGCAGTTTCACGGTTTCCTCGCGCGCTTGTTCGTTCCAGTATCCGGTATCACTGATAATTAGGAAGAATATCAACTGCCCGCCTTCGACGGGGTGGCTGCGCGTTCGTTCCGCTAAAATCGTCCCATTAACATCGTACCAATACGACGGTAGGTTGCCGTGACCACCATCTTCGATCACCTCAAGAATAAGCGTTCCGCTTGTTGGCGCGACTATTGCGAAATAGTCCCTGTCCACTCGTGGCATAAGCCGCAACTGAACAAGATCGCCCGGCGCGACGGGAACGGCGGTTTCAATTGAATCATTGGGCTCGTCATAAGGCTCCGCTGAGAAGTCGACCTGTACCCGCACCTCGTCCTCGCGCGCCTGCTGTTCCCAATAACCGTTGTCACTGCGTACTTCGAGGAAGTAGCGCTCGCCTGCGCGCACCGAGATCGTACTTTCCCAGTCGCCCCGCAGCAGCGTTCCGGCTGCGTCAAACCATTGGAACCGCTCGTCTGCATGCCCGCCATCCGCGACAAAGCTTGCCAAAAACGCCCCGTCGCCCGGGGCGGTGAACGCAAACACATCCAGATCGGCGCGCGGCATCAAACGCAGCGCGATCTCTTGACCGAGGTCCGCCGGGGTGGCGTCAGCCACCGTGTCATTGGGCTCGTCATAAGGCTCCGCCGAGAAGTCGACCCGTACCCGCACCTCGTCCTCGCGCGCCTGCTGTTCCCAATAACCGTTGTCACTGCGTACTTCGAGGAAGTAGCGCTCGCCTGCGCGCACCGAGATCGTACTTTCCCAGTCGCCCCGCAGCAGCGTTCCGGCTGCGTCAAACCATTGGAACCGCTCGTCTGCATGCCCGCCATCCGCGACAAAGCTTGCCAAAAACGCCCCGTCGCCCGGGGCGGTGAACGCAAACACATCCAGATCGGCGCGCGGCATCAAACGCAGCGCGATCTCTTGACCGAGGTCCGCCGGGGTGGCGTCAGCCACCGTGTCATTGGGCTCGTCATAAGGCTCCGCCGAGAAGTCGACC
>NZ_JAIMIA010000056.1:29066-31293 GCF_019966495.1 Tateyamaria pelophila
CTTGACCGAGGTCCGCCGGGGTGGCGTCAGCCACCGTGTCATTGGGCTCGTCATAAGGCTCCGCCGAGAAGTCGACCGAAAGTGTCACCACCCCCTCGCTGGCAATGGTGTCGAATAAACTGTCGTCACCCCGGATTTCGAGGAAATACACCTCGCCCGTTTTGGTGGCTAAAGTGCTTTCCCAATCGCCGCGCAGAGCGTTGCCATCCGCGTCGAGCCATTGAATACGCGCGTCACTGTGAGGGCCGCGCTCCAGAAACTGCGCAACCAACGCCCCTTCTCCGGGCGAGGTCACTGCGAACACGTCAATATCCCGCTCTGGGAAAAACCTTGTTTCAATCAGGCCAAGTTCGATCGATTGGGCGGTCTCGGGGGTATTATTCGGTTCGTGGAACGGCTCTACATTCGTTTCAAATTTCAGATTGAGCGTGCGGTCCTGCGCAAGTGGCTCCGAGTATCCGATCCTGAGGGCCGCCTGATCCTCTGGATCCAAGGCGATCCACCGCATTACATCAGCGTGTGTGACGTCATTAACCTGCAATGCAACTTGGTCAGGCGCATCGTCCAAGTCTGTCAATCGCACAAAAGTGGTGTCACCGACTTCCAGTTGGATTTCCACGTCGGTCGTTCCGGCTGAAACATCGACGGAATACGGGACGGCATCTTCGACCTGAATGACCGTTTGGGCTTGCGCATTTTGCACACCCCAGATGGGTATAAGTGCGAAAACGATAGTCGCAACAATCTGCAACCTGGGTGCGTGAATTCGTGGCAAACTACTTCCCCCACTGCGAAAGTTACCATAGGCAAGGCGTTCTTCAAAGCAATTCTGTCTCGCTCTTGTGCTGCGCGACAGGCAACCGCGAAGGTCACCTCTTCAAGCGTGTGCCGCGCTTCCATATCGCGCGTGTACCGCGCCGCGAGACCCGCAAGTTCCGCCCGCACCAGCGCCGCCATCTCGCCCACGACGGCCTTTGCATCCTCCATCGGGATCAACTCCCGGCTGCGTTCCTGAATCCTGAGTTCAATCTCACGCGTGCGCGCTTCCGTGGCCCGGCTGGCCACCGCGGCCTTGTTGTTTTTGTGAACTGGTCCTCGTAATAGGCCAGCGCTCCGCGGATGACGCCCACCAGCATGTATTCCCCGCGCGTGGCGCGATCCATGTAGCCGGATTTAACCAGCCCTTGGACCCAGCGTTCCGAGCGGCCGAGAAGCGCGGCTGCCTGGGACACAGTGATGGTTTGCCCCCGGGGTTTGCCGTCTGACATGGGTCACAGCCTCCAGCGGCTGAAAAGCCGACGTAGCGCATAAGAGCGAACCAAGCTGACGCCAGTAAAAATCAGTCCAAGCCCGAGGTTTTCGACCACGCCAACGCGCAGTCCAAAGACCGGAAAAACCGCAAATTGCGTCGCAACAGCCAGCGCGTAGCCCACCACTGTATTGGTCACGGCCTCGATCAGCGATCCGCGTTTTGATTGCGCCATGCGCCCCTCTAAAGCCATGTAATTGCTACGATTATACTGGATATACCCGGCGATCAGAGCGACTGTGATTGCACCAAAACGATGCATTCAAAGGAGCTCGGACATGACCCGCCTGAACCCGCTCACCACCCCTCGCCACCAGCTGCGCGCCGAAAAGTCTGCACGGAACAAGGAAGCCGCGCTCGCAGCCTTCCTCGGCAAGAAGGCCGAGATCGACGAGATGCTGGCCCGCTTGTCGAGCCTCAGCGAAGAGCATTTCAACAGCCATCCCGACGAGATCAACTGGGGCCATGTCGGCACCCTTGAGCATTACGCCAGCCTCCTGAAGCGCATCACCGACAGCGCTTTCAACGAAGGCGAGCACGCAGAGTGAGCACCATGGAAACCTCTAGGCAGCACACCCATTAATTCCTGTTCAATGGCATAGGTTTGTGATTCATTTCGTCCAAACAACGGGCGGGAGGATGTAAGTGGCGCGATCAGACATGAGCGATCTGGAATGGGAATTCATCAAAGCTGTCTTGCCTAACAAAACGCGCGGCAAGAAGCGGGTAGATGACCGCCGCGTGATCAACGGCATTTTCTACGTCCTGCGTACCGGCATCCCTTGGGCCGATCTGCCCAGCGAATACGGCCCACCGACAACGGTCTACAACCGCTTCAATCGGTGGAGCTATGCGGGCCACTGGGACCGGATCATGGACGCCATCGCCGACGCGCATAACGTGGACACAGTGATGGTC
>NZ_JAIMIA010000057.1 GCF_019966495.1 Tateyamaria pelophila
TCCTCCCGCCCGTTGTTTGAACGAAACTGAATCACAAAACTATGCAATCAAACAAGAATTAATGGGTGTGCTGCCTAGATCCGTCTATTCGCCGATGGATTGTGAAACGTGCAAGGGCTCTAATTGTCTGGTATCACGATCTTATTTCACATACTTGTGTGCACTGGATGCGCTGATGCAGGCAAGAATTATTCCCACTCAATCGTGCCGGGTGGTTTCGACGTGATGTCATAGGTGACCCGGTTGATGCCCGGCACTTCGTTTATGATCCGCGTCGCTGTTTCGCCTAGGAACTCGTGGGTGAACGGATAGTAATCTGCTGTCATCCCGTCGACCGACGTGACCGCCCGCAGCGCACATGCGTAATCATAGGTCCGTCCGTCGCCCATGACACCAACGGTTTTGACCGGCAGAATGGCAACGAAGGCTTGCCAGATCTCGTCATAGAGTCCGTGCTTGCGAATCTGGTCGATATAGACGGCATCGACTTCGCGCAGGATGTCGAGCTTGGCGCGGGTGATTTCGCCGGGGCAACGAATCGCAAGGCCGGGACCGGGGAAGGGGTGGCGTCCGATAAAGCTGGCTGGCAGGCCCAATTCCTGACCCAGCGCGCGCACCTCGTCCTTGAAAAGCTCGCGCAATGGTTCCACCAGTTGCATGTTCATCCGCTCGGGGAGGCCGCCGACATTGTGGTGCGATTTGATCGTGACCGATGGCCCCCCGCTGAAGGAAACCGATTCGATCACATCGGGATAAAGCGTGCCCTGGGCCAGAAAGTCGGCGCCACCGATCTCTTTGGCGTATTTTTCGAAGACCTCGATAAAGAGACCGCCAATGATCTTGCGCTTGGTTTCGGGGTCGCTGACCCCCTCGAGCGTCCCAAGAAAGAGGTCGGATTCGTCCGCATGGATCAGAGGCAGGTTATAATGCTCGCGGAACATGCCGACGACCTGCGCGCTTTCGTCTTTGCGCATCAGCCCGTGGTCCACATAGACGCATGTCAACTGCTCACCGATGGCTTCGTGAATGAGGACGGCCGCGACGGAACTGTCCACACCGCCCGACAGCGCACAGATGACCCGCCCTGAGCCGACCTGTTCGCGGATTTTCGCAATCGCTTCTTCGCGATACGCGCCCATGGTCCAATCGCCTTTGAACCCGGCCAGCGCGACAAAGTTTTCGTAGAGCTTTGCACCGTTCGGCGTGTGGTGGACTTCGGGATGGAATTGAACCGCATAAAAGTTGCGTTTGACATCGCCTGTGATCGCAAAGGGCGCGTTGGGCGATGTACCATACACTTCGAACCCCGGCGCGATGGCGCTGACGTGGTCGCCGTGGCTCATCCAGACTTGCTCGCGATCGGTTTGGAACCATCCGTCGAGCAACGCCAGTTTCTGCGTCATTGGCGTCACGTAGGCCCTGCCGAATTCGGCGGTGCCGTGTCCGCGTTCCACCTTACCGCCCAGAACATGCATCATGACTTGCTGGCCATAGCAGATCCCGAGGATCGGCACGCCCAGATCAAAGACCGTGCTCGGGGGCATGGGTGCGCCATCGGCAAAGACCGACGCCGGACCACCGGACAGAATCACTGCCCTTGGCTGAAAATCGGCCAGAAACGCGTCCGTGACCTTCTGGAACGGGTGGATTTCGCAATAGACATTCAGCTCGCGCAAGCGTCGCGCAATGAGTTGCGTGACCTGGCTGCCGAAGTCGATGATGAGGAGGCGGTCATGGGACTGGTCTATCATGGGAGTGCAATAGGCGGGGCAGGTGCCTGTGGCAAGTGCCGGACCGGGGGCCAGCCCCCGAACCCCCGGGATTTTTTGGAACAGAGAACAGGGGATGTCGCTTTTTTCCCTTGGGGGCCGTTATCCGCGCGTTTGATTTGTGGCGATGATGTACCACGCCTGCACCGGATGGTTCGAAATGGGGGTTAAGCGATGGCCGAAGCAGCAGCACGCAAACGGGGTCGTGGGGGTGGCGGTGCCGCACGCCGTGCCGAACGCAGCGCCGTGTCTTTCGAGACCGCCCACTTTATCGAGCGCAAAATTCCCAACTTCGAGGTTTTGACCGAAGAGGCGTTGGAACTGATCGAGTACAATGCCGAAACGGTGCTCGAAGAAATCGGTGTAAATTTTCCGGACAATCCGGCGGTCCTGAAACGCTGGCGTGATGCCGGGGCGGATGTGACGGGTGAGCGGGTGCGTATCCCGCGTGGTCTGGCGCGGACGCTGTGTGCAACGGCGCCGACCAGCTATACACAGCATGCACGCAATTCGGACCGCAATGTTGTCGTGGGCGGCAAGAGCTTGGTGCTTGCGCCGGTCTATGGTCCGCCCTTCGTGCGCGACATGGCCGGCGGGCGGCGCTATGCCACGATGGAAGATTTCCGCAAATTCGTGAAGCTGGGTTACATGTCGAAGTGGTTGCACCACTCTGGCGGCACCGTGTGTGAACCGACGGACATTGCGGTGAACAAGCGCCATCTGGACATGCTGCATGCCCACATGACCTTGTCGGACAAGCCGTTCATGGGCTCGGTGACGGAGCCAAGCCGGGCACGCGATTCGGTCGAGATGTGCGAAGTGCTCTTTGGAAAGGACTTTGTCGCGGAAAACACCGTGATGACGTCGCTGATCAACATCAACTCGCCGATGACATTTGACGATGTGATGATGGGTGCGCTGGAAGTGTACGCGCAGGCAAACCAGGCTTGCATCATTTCGCCCTTTATCGTGGGCGGGGCGATGGCGCCTGTGTCTGTCGCGGGAACCCTGACGCAGGTATTGGCCGAGGTGCTGGCAGGCATCGCATATTCGCAGTTGTGCCGGGCCGGGGCCCCCGTGATCATGGGGGCGTTTGTAACGTCCATCGACATGAATTCCGGTGCACCGACCTTTGGTACGCCCGAAGCCAGCCACATCACCTATGGGGCAGGGCAACTGGCGCGGCGTCTGAACCTGCCTTATCGTTCCGCCGGGTCGTTCTGCGGCTCGAAACTGCCGGATGCGCAGGCGGCTTATGAAACAGCCAATTCGCTGAATATGGGATTGCTGGCGGGCGTGAATTTCATGCTACATGCCTGCGGTTGGCTTGAGGGTGGGCTTGTCAGTTCGTTCGAGAAGTTCGTCATGGACGCCGATCAGTTGGGGGCGTTGCATCATTTTGCCGCCGGCGTACAGATGGATGAAAACGCGCAGGCGATGGACGCCATCCGCGAGGTCGGGCCTGGTGGACACTATCTGGGGTGTGCCCATACGCAGGCGAATTTTAAGGCCGCCTTCTGGAAGTCTGATTTGCTGGACTACAAACCTTTCGAAACATGGCAGGATGAAGGCGCAAGCGACACGATGACATTGGCCAAACACCGGGTCGAAAAGATGCTGGCAGATTACCAGCAACCTCTCATGGACCCGGCTGTGCGCGAAGCACTGGATGCATTTGTCGCGACAAAAAAAGCAGCAGAGCCCGACAGCTTCATGTAGGCGCCTGAAATTACCCGATCAGGCCGCCTTGGCGACCTGAGACGCGCGCATGATCCGTGCTTCGCCAACAATTGCGATCAGGACGTCGATGTGGCGCAGCAGGCTGTAGGCGGAATCATCATTCAAGCGCTGTGCGTTCAGTTCCGCTTCGATATCGACCAGACGCATGAGGGCGGCACCGTGCCGGGGCATTTGCCCATAACCCAAAAGGCGGGGCAAATGCGCGTTGCGGCGGTAGTCTTCCGCTCCGATTCGGGCGGCCCGCATCAAAAGGCGTGGACGGCGCAGGGCGTTCAGCATCGACAGTATATCTTGCATTTCATGTACTCCTTCAGTGTGGACAAATCCGATCCCCGTCAGATTTGACCTCTGCACCATTGCACAACTTGAGCGGGTGTTGCGCGGTTGCCTCAGGCCGCGTGCGTTCGTTTAGCAACTGTTTATCATTTAGAAACAATGCTTCGTATATCGGTGATTATTAACGAACGGGTAACCAATGCACTTTTAGGTTGTGTGGATATCCTGTGGATAAATCAGGACCACTCGGAGTTTTTCGGAAAGAGGACGAGAACATCACAATGCGTGACTTACAGACATCGCGCCCGATCCTGGCGGGGCTTCCCGCCTGGGTGCCGGATGCTGCTCAGCATTATCTGGCCCATACGGAGGCAGGCCTGCCGATCCGCGAACTTGCGCGCAAATCCGGCTGTCACGCGTCGACCGTCTTGCGCCAGATCAGGCGGTTTGAGACGCGTCGTGATGATCCGTTGATAGATGCGGCTCTGCGCAAACTGGGCGCCGGACTGGTTCAGAAATCATCATCGACAGCTCTCGCGGAACAAAAGGAATATGGCTCAATGCAAGCTGTTGCACAGGATCACGGACACGACACCCAGACATTGACACAGGATGCACATCGCATCTTGCGCCGGTTGTGCGAAACCGGTGCGGTGCTGGCGGTCGCGTTGGATATGGACAAGGCAGTCGTCGTGCGCGACGGCGTTCAAGGCGCAAGTACCCGTACGGCGGTCGTGGATCGCAAGGTGGCTGAAGCCATGGCGCTGCAAGACTGGATCAGCGCGGAAACGACAGGGCGGATTACCCGATATAAAATAACTGCGGCGGGACGCGCCGCACTTGCGGGAATGATGGACGAAGAAGACGCGACATCCGGTGGCGGACTGGCCGAAGCTCCGGCTGAATTTGCCGACCAGCACCGTGTTTGGGGTGAGCGAACGGTGCGCGACAGCGAGACTGGCCAGCCGCGCAAGGTGCGTTACAATCTGGCCGAATCGCCCTTGACCGCACTGGCGCGTCGCCGCGACCGTGATGGCACACCTTTTTTGACAGACGCACTCGTCTCATCCGGTGAACGGTTGCGCGAAGATTTTGAACTGGCGCAGATGGGCCCCCGTGTCGCGCAAAACTGGGACAGGTTCCTGACAGGCGGTGGGCGTGGCGGCTTTGCCATGGACAGCGGTGTCGGCAACGGGCCGGCAGGGGCCCGCAACCGCGTTGCAGCGGCGCTCAAAGATCTCGGGCCCGGCTTGTCGGATGTGGTGTTGCGTTGCTGTTGCTATCTTGAAGGGTTGGAAACCGCAGAGAAACGATTGGGCTGGTCCGCCCGCTCTGGGAAAATCGTACTGCGTATCGCGCTCATGCGCCTCAAGCAGCACTATGACGAGACGACAGGACCGGGGGGCGGCCTGATTGGCTAACACCTCTGTTTGGGCAATAATGGCGCTGCGGTCCTTTCCGCAGCGCCATTTTTTATGCTTGAATGACAAGAGCCACGGTCGGCGGCACCCGCGCCAGTCATAGCGGCCATGCGCCGCGTGGTGTTCATTGTGCACGTTCCTATGTTACATATCAGACCAACACTGAAAGATCTGGATCTATAACCATGCGTGATCTGAAAATTCCCGCCGAACGTCACCCGGAAAAGGCCCGTCGCCCGGACAATCCGCAGCCCAAAAAGCCGTCATGGATTCGTGTGAAGGCGCCCGGCGGGGCAGGCTATGCCGAGACGGCCAAGATCATGCGTGACAACAAGCTCGTCACCGTGTGCGAAGAGGCTGGATGCCCAAACGTCGGCGAGTGTTGGAGCCAGGGCCATGCGACCATGATGATCATGGGCGAGGTTTGTACCCGGGCCTGTACATTCTGCAATATCGCGACCGGCAAGCCACCCGAAGATCTGGATGCGTTCGAGCCGGGTCGGGTGGCCCATGCAGTTGAAAAACTGGGACTGAACCATGTGGTGATCACCAGCGTAGACCGGGATGATATCGAAGACGGCGGTGCGGATCACTTTGCCCAGACGATTCGCGCCGTGCGCCACCGCAGCCCGAACACAACAATCGAAATTCTGACGCCGGATTTCATCCGCTGCGATCCCAAAGTGTTGGAGATCGTCGTCGAAGCGCGTCCCGACGTCTTTAACCACAATCTGGAAACAGTTCCGGGCCTCTATCCCGAAGTGCGTCCGGGTGCGCGGTACTTCCACTCGCTGCGGTTGCTGCAACGGGTGAAAGAGCTGGACCCGACGATGTTTACCAAATCAGGCATCATGGTTGGCTTGGGCGAAGACCGCCAGTCGGTCATGCAGGTCATGGAAGATATGCGGGCCGCCGACATCGATTTTCTGACCATCGGGCAGTACCTTCAGCCCACGCCGAAACACCACCGTGTTGACCGATTCGTGCACCCCGATGAATTTGCGGCCTATGAAAAGGCGGCTTACGGCAAAGGATTTCTGATGGTGTCCGCGACGCCACTGACACGGTCATCCTACCACGCAGGCGATGATTTTGTGCGTCTGCGGGCAGCACGAATGAAAGCCTGACCTGCTAACGGACGCCTTCGCCGCGGTGGTAAAAGAAATATGCACCCGTTTTTAGCAAACGGCCGGGAGCGGTGCGGCGCGTGTTCACCACGCGGTCTTGAGGACACTTATTGCACGGGTTCTAACGCCAGAACGTAAGCTGCAATCGCGGCGCGGTCCTCTCGGGGCAACTGCGAGAGGTTCGTGACGACTTCCGCCATTTCGCCTCCCGCGCTGTCATACTCGGGGGTGAAACCGGACGTGAAGTATTCGATCAGATCCACTTCGCTCCACTCCAAAGCCGCTGGCGTGATGTTTGGAATGGTGCCTTTGCCGGAAGGGTTGGGCGCACCCGCCATCCAACGGCTCCTGTCCAGTGCACCGACCGCATTGCGCGGCGTGTGGCATTCGCCGCAATGGGCCATCGCCTCCACCAGATACCGCCCGCGTTCCAGCACAGGGTCGGTGGGATCGTTCATCACATATGCGTCGTTGACAAAGGCCAGTTTCCAAAGCCCAAGACCCCGCCGGATATTGAACGGAAATCCGACATCATGGGGAATGCTTGCGATGTCACTTGGGGGCAGGGTTTGCATGAATGCAAACAGGTCCGCCACGTCCCCCGGTGTCATGTGCTGGTAGGCCGCATAGGGGAAGGCCGGATAATAATGCTGGCCCTGCGGCGACACGCCAAGAGTGACGGCGCGGGCAAATTCGTCCTGTGTCCAACTGCCGATACCCTCTGTTGGGTGCGGCGAAATATTGGGCGCATGAAAGGTGCCAAAATCACTGGGAAAGGCCAGACCACCGGACAGAACCGGCAGGTCAGACGCTTCTGCATCCGGGCTGGTGTGACAGGAGGCGCATCCGCTGGCGTGAAAGACCAGCGCGCCTGCCTCTGCATCCGGCACGTGGCCTGCTGCAAAGTCAGCGGATAACGTCGCGGGCCGAGTCAGAAAAAGACCCGCCCCGACGACGGCAACAACTGCGAGCAGAATGATGCGCTTCACAGCCACGAGAAAGGCTTAATTCTTGGGACCGCGATAGGCCTTGTGACAGTCGCCACAGCTTTTGCCGACGCCGCCCATGGCCGCGCGGAGCGAATCAAGATCGGTACCCGCCGCATCAACCATGGCGTCGGCGGCTGTTTCAAGCGCCACAGCCATTTCTTCAAAGCCCGACGCATCGCTCCAGATCTCTGTCTTGGCACGCGATGTTGCGATCGCGCCCTGTTCGGACCCTTCGAGCCATAGAACGATTCGGTTCATCGAGGCGGCCGATGCCAGGTTTTCTGCGGCGGCAGTTGCTGTTGCCGCGTCATACGGGGTTGTCCCCTTGGCCATCTCGCCAAGCAGACCCGTGTGATAGGCGATGACCTGCATTTGCGCATGTCGCGCGTTCGTCGCGTTTTCGAGGGCAGCGGTGTGGCCATCGGCAGAAGCAGTGGATACCGTTGCAACAGCGGCAAGGGCGGTAAGAGATAGACCGAAAAAACGCGACATTTGGGGCTCCTGAAAAAGATTCACCGCCTATAAGTAGCGCGATTTTGTCGCAGGCCAAAGTCACAAGAATGTTTTTTGTCCGGCCATCGTGAATGAACGCCGCGCAGACGCAGCCAGATCTTTTCCAATCAGGTGAATCTCACCTTTCCGATATAGGGCAAATTGCGGTTGCGCTGCGCGAAGTCGATGCCGTAGCCGACGACAAATTCGTCAGGGATTTCAAAGCCTGTCCAATCCGCCTTGAAATCGACCTCGCGGCGGCTTGGTTTGTCGAGCAGGGCAATAGTGCGCAGCTTGGCGGGTTTGCGCCCCTTGAGCAGGCGCGTCACGTGGTACATCGTGTGGCCGGTATCGACAATATCTTCAACAACCAACACATCTCGGGCTTCGATTGCGCCACGCAAGTCTTTGAGAATACGCACCTCTCGGCTGCTTTCCATGCCATCGCCGTAGGAGGAGGCTTCGAGGAAATCGACTTCGATGGGTAGATCCAGTTCCCGGACCAGATCGGCGATAAAAACAAAACTGCCGCGCAACAGGCCGACGACGACGAGCTTGTCGGTGCCCTCGAACTCGGTCTGAATATCACGGCACAGATCCTCAATCCGGGCCGCAATCGCCTTGGCCGAAATCATCTGATCTATGACATATGGCCGCTCTGACATGGTCTTTCCCTTGAATTTGTGCGCTTTTCGCGACACATGCGTCTGTGATGAACTTGAGGTCCTGTCTAGCGTAATGCCTACCCATTCCGAAACCCGCTTCCTGCCATATTCCGCACAACAGATGTATGATCTGGTTGCGGATGTCGGAGATTACCCCGAGTTCCTGCCCTGGTGTGCAGCGGCGCGTGTCCGCAAGATCACACCGCAAGGCGACCACGACGTGATGGAGGCGGATCTGGTCATCAGCTTCAAAGTTTTTCGCGAACGTTTTGCGAGCCGGGTGGTGTTGTGGCCCGACGTGCACAAGATCGATACAGAATATCTGGACGGCCCGTTTCGGCACATGAAGTCCAATTGGGCGTTCAAGGATGTCGATGGCGGCTGTGAGGTCTATTTCTTTGTCGATTTCGAGTTTCGCAATGCAATTTTGCAGGGCATCATCGGCGTTGTGTTCAATGAAGCCATGCAGCGCATCGTACGCGCGTTCGAGCGGCGCGCCGCAGCGCTTTATGGCTGAACGACGGTTGGGGTGAGAGCGACCCTTCGGGGAGGATTTTTTGGAACAGAGAAGCAAGGGGATCACCGAGTTGGTCCTGACCTATGCGCGGTCTGAACCGCCGCGGGACGTGCGCGGGATCATGCGCTTATCCGTTCTGGACTGGGCGGCCTGCGGGATCGCAGGGGCGCAGGGCGGTGGTTTTGCGGCGTGGGCGTCGACGCTGGACGCGGCGGGGCCCGCGACCCGGTTCGACGGGCGGATGGGCTCTGTTTCCGAAGCTGCCCTTGTGAATGGCACCCTGTCCCATGCGTTGGATTTTGACGACACACATTTCGCCCATATCGGGCACCCGTCGGTTGCGGTTGTTCCGGCCGCTTTGGCGATGGCGGAGATGGCTTCTGCGTCGATGGCGACGATGGTGGATGCGGCCCTGGTCGGTGCCGAAACCTCCGTCGCGGTGGGGATGTGGCTGGGGCGGGGTCACTATCAGGTTGGCTATCATCAGACTGCAACCGCTGGGGCTTTCGGGGCGACAGTTGCGGCGGGACGGATACTGGACCTGTCGGACACGCAGATGCGGCACGCGCTCAGCCTTTGCTCGACGATGGCATCCGGGTTGAAGTCGCAATTCGGCACGATGGGAAAGCCATTGAATGCCGGGCTTGCGGCACGCTGCGGTGTTGAAGCTGCCCGTTGGGCGGCATCGGGCATGACGTCTGTCTGGGATGGTTTGTCGGGGCCTTTGGGGTTTGGCGAAACTCACCTCGGCGCGGGCGAACTGCCTGTATTTGCATGGCGGATGGGCGATGTCAGCCACAAGTTTCATGCCTGCTGTCACGGGTTGCATGCCAGTCTTGAAGCGGTGCGGGGTTCGGATTTGAGCACAGCCCGTCGCATTGAGGTCTTTACCCATCCGCGATGGTTGACAGTGTGCAATCAACCTGCGCCGGACACGGGGCTCGGGGCAAAGTTTTCTTATAAACAGGTCATGGCGATGGCCGCTCTTGGGATCGACACCGGCGATATCGCGCAATTTACCGATGACTGCGCGATGCGGCCTGACGTGATCACGCTCAGGGACCGCGTTCACGTGTCTCAGGACGATACCCTGTCAGAGATGCAGGCGCGTGTGGTGATTGATGGCGAAGCGCATTTTCACGACCTTAGGACGCCCTTGGCCTATGAGGCGCGCCAAGAGCGTATCCGGGAAAAGGCCTGCGCACTGGTGGGAGCGCGGGCGGATGATCTCTGGGCGGCGATCGAGGCAGAGGATCTGTCCCGTTTCGCGGGGTTGCTGAAGTCGTAAGCCCGTGCGCCGTTGACATCGGTTTTTGCGAGCGCCCGCAGTGGTGTGATTGCCCGCGTGACAAAGCGCAGTATTGCCTGTGTTCATTGTTTGCTGCGGTACGAGTTTGCGACAAAAAGGCGGTCGGTCAGGTCTGCGCCAATCGGTCCAAGAGCAATCCAAGGGCGTGATCCCGCGCCCGCGCACGCACGACGTCGCGCCCGACGGCACCGAACTCCACAGTTTGCGTGTGCGCCCCACGCGCATCTGCGATTCCAAAGCACACACGCCCCTCCGGTTTGAATTCGGATCCGCCCGGTCCGGCGATACCGGTAATCGCAACCGCCAATTGGACAGGGGCATGGGCCAGCGCGCCGGTTGCCATCTCGGCAGCGACTTCTTCGCTGACGGCGCCGTGTGCTTCCAATGTGGCGGGCGACACGCCCAGCATCTCGGTCTTGGCCGTGTTGGTGTAGGTGACAAAACCACGCTCCATCACGGCGGACGAGCCCGGAACATCCGTGAGGGCCGCTGCTACCATGCCGCCGGTGCAGCTTTCTGCGGTCGCGATCATGATCTTTCTTTTCTTTGCAAGTTCAAGGATATCCGAGGCGATGCTCATCTCATGAACACCCCATGTGCCAGCCCGGCCAATATCAAAACACCAATCGCCGCAAAGACGCCGGCGATCACGTCGTCCAGCATGACCCCCAAGGCATCGCCACGCCGATCTGCCCAGCCGACCAACCAGGGTTTCCATATGTCAAAGAGGCGAAAGAGGGCAAACGCGGCGATCCATCCCGGCCACATCGCAAGAATATCAATGCCGCGGTCCCATGCTGCATAGCTCAGGGGAGCGAGGGCGATCCATTGGCCGACAACCTCGTCCGCGACGATCTCGCTGGGGTCATGGTCCGCTCCGCCCGCCGTCATTTGTGTGGTCGCCCACCAGGCCGCGATAAAATAGGTCACCGCGGCCAAGGCCAGCAAGGGAAATCCGCCGATCATGTGCAGCGCCCAGCCAAGGGGCAGGGCCACGGCCGACCCCCATGTGCCGGGCGCGGGGCGCAGATATCCCACGCCGCAAACGGTGCCGATCATCCGCGCGATCATGGTTTGACCAAGGCGGCGGTTGCGATGCAGGCAATCCCTTCGCCGCGCCCCGTGAACCCCAGCTTTTCGGATGTTGTGGCCTTGACGGAGATGCGGGCCTCGTCCAGTCCCATGATCCTTGCCATCCTCTTTCGCATCGCGTCCGCGTGCGGCCCGATCTTGGGGAACTCGCAAATCAACGTGCAATCTATGTTTGTGATCTGAAATCCCATTTTTGATGCTAAATCAACGGCATGGCGGAGAAATATCGCGCTTTCGGCACCCTTCCATTGTGGATCAGACGGCGGAAAGTGCTGTCCGATATCCCCCTTCGCCAGCGCCCCGTAGATCGCGTCGGTGACCGTGTGCATGGCGACGTCCGCATCCGAATGTCCAACGAGCCCGTGACTGTGTGGAACATCGACACCACATAGTGTCACATGATCCCCGGGGCCGAAGGCGTGCACATCAAATCCGTTGCCCAGTCTAATGTCCATCGCGTCCTCGCATGATCCGTTCGGCCCGCGCGAAATCGGCGGGATGAGTGATTTTCAGGTTTTCTTCGTCGCCCGGAACGATCGTAACGTCCAGCCCGTAAGCGCGCGCCACTTCGACATCATCAGCCGCACCGCCGGGATGGGCTGCGTGGGCCGCCATGATGGCTGCGCGGTCGAAACCTTGTGGGGTTTGTGCGCGAAACAGGCCGTCACGATCACGGGTCCCCGTCACTCTGCCGTCCGCGCCGGTCCACAGGGCATCCGTTACGGCAAGGGCAGGGGCTGCACCCGGTGCGTCCTTCAGCGCCGCCAGAACATCAGAGATAGTCCGATGTGTGACCAAAGGTCGGGCAACATCGTGGATCAGCACATGTTGCGCACCTTCGGTGGCCGCCAGCCCGTTGCGCACGGATGTCGCACGATCTGCACCGCCGGCGACGATAACCACCCCCGGCGGGGTTTCGGAGCGGCTCATGTCATCAACATGTAACACAAGCACGATCTGAGTGATCGCAGGGTGATCGCGAAAAACGGACAATGTATGTACCAGAATCGGTTGACCAAGCAGCATCTGCCATTGCTTTGGCAGGTGACCACCTGCGCGCGTGCCCCGACCGGCCGCTACGATCACGGCAGCGGCGGTCATTTTTGTGCCTTTGCGTTCATGGCCCATGTCTAGGGTTTTGCGAAATCGGTGTCTACGCCCAGAAAGATGCGTAAAATTTAAGCATGTGCTGATATTGCATCCAATAAGGCGGCGTGCTGAATTGAGTAAGTCCAAGCGCTGCGGTAAATTCGACGCAACGCACAAGGATTAGGCAGCTTTATGGCCGCAAGCCCCCTCGACATGATGACACCCGTAATGCTGGCCCCGATGGCAGGCATAACGGATCTGCCGTTTCGCAATCTGGTTGCGGGATTCGGTGCGGGCATGGTCGTGTCCGAAATGGTCGCCAGCCACGATATGCTGAATGCGCGGCCGGGCAGTCGCGAAAAGGCGGAGTTGGGCCTCGGCGCTGCCGGAACGGCGGTCCAACTGGCAGGGCGCGAGGCCGCGCCGATGGCCGAAGCGGCCAGGATGGTGGCCGGACAGGGCGCACAGGTGATCGACATCAATATGGGCTGTCCGGCCAAGAAGGTCACGCAAGGCTATTCCGGCTCGGCCTTGATGCGCGACCCGGATCACGCTCTGACGCTGATCGAAGCAGTTGTGCGGGCGGTGGATGTGCCAGTGACGCTCAAGACGCGTCTTGGTTGGGATGACGCCATGATGAACGCGCCGGAGATCGCCGCGCGCGCCGAAACCGCCGGAATAAGACAGATTGTGATCCACGGGCGCACCCGCTGTCAGTTTTACAAGGGTCGGGCCGATTGGGCAGCGATCCGGGCAGTGAAAGAGGCGGTGAACATTCCCGTCATTGCCAACGGCGATATCGTTGACGCCGCAACAGCACGTGACGCGCTGCGTTTGTCGGGTGCAGACGGCGTGATGATCGGGCGCGGTGCGCAAGGCCGCCCTTGGGTCTTGGCCGAAGTGGCGCATGTTTTGTACGGCTCGCCCGCACCAGAGATCCCCCAAGGGGATGCGTTTACGGCCATGGTGATTGACCACTACGAGGCGATGTTGCGTTTTTACGGAGACGTGTTCGGGATGCGTGTGGCGCGCAAGCATCTGGGGTGGTTCATGGATACCGGCAAGACGGCTGCGGATGTGCGGCGTGCCGTGCTGACCGCCAAAACACCGGCTGCGACGTTGGCGATCTTGCCGCATGCGCTGCAAGCAACAGACGGGCAGGCGGCGGCATGACCGGTATCGGTGATCTTTGGGCGTCGATGCCGGTGCCGACGATCGTAATCGGGCCCTCTGACGAGATCGTGGATATCAACTCCGCGGCCGAAGGATTTTTCAACTCGTCGGTCAAGGCGATGAGCGGCACCCCGCTCTGGGATCAACTGGCCGTCGACGCGCCGTTGGAGGAAAGCCTCGCGCGGGCCCGCAAGAACGGCACGGCGCTGTTCGTCAACGACGTGGATGTGGGCAATGGCCAGCGCGCGCCGTTGCAGTGCGCGTTACAGATTGCGCCGCTGGTGGGTGCGCCCGATCACATGGTGCTGATGATTTCGCCGCGTGAACTTGCAGGGCGGATGACGCAGAACCATTCCGTGAAATCCGCGGCCAAGTCAGCCATCGGCATGGCCGAAATGCTGGCCCACGAGATCAAGAATCCGCTGGCCGGGATCACCGGAGCCGCGCAATTGCTCAGCATGAGCCTGGAAGCGCAAGATCTTGAGCTGACTGACCTGATCGTTGGGGAATGCCGCCGGATCGTCAAGTTGCTGGAGCAGGTGGAGCAATTCGGAAACCTGTCGCCACCGGATATGAGACCGGTCAACATTCACGATGTTCTGGACCGGGCGCGGCGCTCTGCCTTGCTTGGTGTCGGCGCACAGATGAACATTATCGAGGATTACGATCCGTCGCTTCCCTTTGCCTACGGCGACCCGGATCAACTGCTGCAAGTGATCCTGAACCTTCTGAAAAACGCCTCCGAAGCCGCCGGGTCCGAGGGTGGCACAATCCGGCTGCACAGCTTTTTCGAGCATTCCTTCCGTCTGCGCCGGGCAGATGGGACGGGTCAGTCCCTGCCGCTGCAAATCGAGATCATAGACGACGGCCCCGGACTGCCCGAAGCGATCGCCGCCGACATCTTTGACCCATTTGTATCCGGCAAGGAAAACGGGACGGGCCTTGGACTTGCTCTCGTTTCAAAAATCATCTCGGACCACGGGGGCTGGATATCGGTCACCTCGGTGCCGGGCAAAACGATATTCCGCCTGTCACTGCCACGCGCGCCGCAAGCCTTAGAGCCTGCCAAAACCCAAAAGGACTGAACACATGGATGGGACTGTACTGGTTGCCGATGACGACCGCACAATTCGCACCGTTTTGACACAAGCGCTCACCCGCGCGGGCTGCAAGGTGCATGCCACCTCCAGCCTGACAACGCTGATGCGCTGGGTGGGTGAGGGCAAAGGCGATGTGGTGATCAGCGATGTCATGATGCCCGATGGCAATGGCCTCGAAATGTTGCCGAAAATCTCGCAGGATCGCCCCGGCCTGCCGGTAATCGTGATTTCGGCACAAAACACCATCATGACGGCCATTCAGGCCGCCGAAGCCGAAGCCTATGACTATCTGCCCAAGCCTTTCGATCTGCCGGATTTGATGAAACGGACGGCAAAGGCGCTGGAACTCAAGGCGCACAACCCGGCGCGCAACGTCGATGATGAACGCCCGGATGAATTGCCGCTGGTCGGGCGGACGGCGATCATGCAATCGCTGTACCGTGTCGTGGCCCGGGTCATGAACACCGATCTTCCGGTTTTGATCTGGGGTGAAAGCGGCACGGGCAAGTCGCTGATCGCGCGGGCTATTCACGATTTCTCCGATCGGCGTACCCTGCCGTTCGTCACGGCGGGTGCGGCGGACTTGCAGGATCTCGAAGGGCCCGCACGCTTGCTGGCCCGGGTCAAAGGCGGGTCGTTGCTGATCGACGAGATTGGCGACATTCCCGAAGAGCTTCAGTCGCGCATCGTGCGCATGATGGACACGCCCGGCGAATATGTACCGCGGTTTCTGGCCACCAGTCAGACCGATCTGACCGCGGCAATGGAGGCTGGTCGGGTGCGCAAGGATCTGTATTACCGTCTGTCGGGCGCGACACTGAACGTGCCCGCGCTGCGCGAGCGGGTGGATGATATTCCGCTGTTGGCGACGCATTTCCTCCTGCGCGGCGAAAAGACGGGACAAACGCCCCGGGTCCTGTCCGAACAGGCCGCAGAGATTTTTCGAACCTATAGCTGGCCCGGCAATGTCCGCCAGTTGGAGAACGCGGTACGCAGCCTCGGACTGACAAGCCGTGCAGTCGAGATCACGGGCGCCGAGGTGGAACAGGTGTTGGGCAACCAGCCCGAGCTTGAACCGATGCGCAGTGCGGGCGATACCGAAAAGCTGGGCGCATCCGTTGCCCGGCATTTGCGCCGGTATTTCGATTTGCATGGCAACATGTTGCCTCCGGAGGGCCTCTATGGCCGGATTTTGCGTGAAGTTGAGGCGCCGCTGATCGAAATCGCTTTGGATGCGACCGGCGGAAACCAGGCCAAGTGCGCGGATTTGCTGGGGATTAACAGAAATACTTTGCGTAAAAAGATAACCGATCTCGATATTGAGGTGACACGGCGCCGCAAATTGATGTAATACTGCCACACAACCCGTGGCCGAAGGGGCGCAGTTCACTTCGGATCACCGGATATGGCGGTAAAGGCGCGCAAGCGCTACATCATCGAGGACATGCCACGTGGCATCCAGGACACGTACGACTTGGTGGGCAACGTTAGATCGTTTGCGACGCAGACGCCGTGTGCGCAACGGTGTCACCTTTGGATTGGTTTTGCTTGGGCCGATCCTCGCGCTGACCACATTCCTCGTTCTTGGTCCTTTGGACCAAGGCGCAAGCGCACCTGCCTTGCGGCTGATCCTGTTGGCCGATTTCGTCTATGTTCTGGTGATCGCGGCCCTTGTGCTGTCGCAGATCGCACGTCTGGTGGCGGCGCGTCGGGCCAAGTCAGCCGGCTCACGGCTTCATTTGCGATTGACCGGGGCCTTCGCCCTTTTGGCGCTGATCCCGACCGTCACGGTCGCGGTATTTGCGGGTCTGACGTTGAATATCGGTCTCGAAGGTTGGTTCTCCGAGCGCGTCAGCAGCGTAGTCGGATCCTCCCTGGCGGCGGCCGAAGCCTACGAGGCTGAACAACGCGGTGACCTTGCAACGGACGGGCGCGCGTTGGCGCGCTATATTGATACGGTGCGCGGCGCTCAGGACATCGGCGACCGTGATGTTCTGACGGATGGCCAACTGCAAGTGCAGCGCGGGTTGCGCGAGGCCTATCTGATCGATGGCACGGGCGAATTGCGGGCGCGGGGCGACCGATCCTATCTGTTCGATTTCGAACGCCCGACACCGGAGCAGGTTGCCGAAGCCATCGATGAAGGCTTTCTGATCATTGAGGACTGGCCCAACAACGAATTCCGCGCACTTATTCCCTTGGCCAGTTTTGTGGATCGATTTCTGTATATCAGCCGCGAGGTGGACGGAGAGATCCTGTCGCTTCTGGATGAAACTCAGGAAACCGTACGTCTCTATCAACAGCTGGAAAGCGAACGGGGCCGGGTCCTGTTCGAGTTTGGCCTGATCTATCTTGGTTTTGCCCTGATCCTGATCCTTGCGGCCATCTGGCTGGGCCTTTGGTTTGCCGAGCGGTTGTCCGGGCCGGTGGGCCGGTTGACGGGTGCGGCCCAAAGGGTAGGGGCCGGCGATCTGGACGTGCAGGTGCGCGAAGAAGAAGGCGATGACGAAATCGCAATGCTCAGCCGGTATTTCAACCAGATGACCAAGCAGTTGAAAGTGCAACGCAAGAAGCTCATCGACAACAACAATCAGATTGAACGCAGGCGACGGCTTTTTGATTCCGTGCTTGGATCTGTCACGTCGGGCGTTGTTGGCGTGGATGCCAGCGGCAAGATCACTTTTGTGAACCGCTCCGGTGTCGGATTGCTTGACTGGAACGAAGGCGGCGATTCCGTGCCGCTTGCGGTGGCGGTGCCCGAATTTGCAGCCCTCTTTGCGCTGCTCAAGGCGGGGCGGATGGAAGTGGTGCAGGACGAGGTCAAGGTCACCCGCAACGGTCGGCTCGAAAACCTGCTGGTGCGGATGTCGACGCGGCGTGGTGAAAACGGACGGCTTGAGGGCTATGTGGTAGCCTTTGATGATGTGACCAATCTGGTGAGCGCGCAGCGGATGGCTGCCTGGGGGGATGTGGCCCGCCGCATCGCGCATGAGATCAAAAACCCGCTCACCCCGATCCAGCTGAGCGCGGAACGGATCAAGCGCAAGTTCGGGCCAAAGGTCGGCGAAGACAGAGACAGCCTGGAGCAGATGACAGATGTGATCATCCGCCAGACAGGTGACCTGCGCCGCATCGTGGATGAGTTTTCAAAGTTCGCGCGCATGCCGGAGCCGGATCGCAAGCCCAATGACCTTGTCTCCATCGTGCGAGACGCCGTTCTCTTGCAGCGCGCGGGCCAACCGGACGTCGAAATTGTGGACGATTTGCCGTCGGATCCCATTTTGGCGGAGGTGGACGCGACCATGATATCGCAAGCCTTGACCAACCTGATCAAGAACGCCGGTGAAGCCATTGAAACACTGATACAAAAAGGCGCGCCAGAAGATCATCTGGCGCGTATACTGGTGACGATGCAAACCGGCCCTGCCGGGGCAGTCATCACCATTTCCGACAGCGGGATCGGTCTTCCCGAAGACCGGGCGCGCCTGTTCGAACCCTATGTGACAACCCGCGACGAGGGCACGGGCCTTGGCCTGCCGATCGTCAAAAAGATTATTGAAGAGCACGGGGGCACTTTGATCCTCGATGACGCGGACCCGTTTGAGGGAAGCGCCCACTTTGGTGCAAAGGCGGTGATCACACTGCCCATCGCGCCCAACTTAATTGAGCAGGAGCAAGCCACATGAGCGACATTCTGATCGTCGATGACGAACGCGATATTCGGGAACTGATCTCCGACATTCTGGAGGATGAGGGATATGCAACCCGGCTTGCCGGTAACTCTGACGATGCGATGGCAGCCGTCAACGCAGAACCGCCGGCGCTGATGATCCTTGATATCTGGCTCAAGGACAGCCGTATGGATGGCATCGATATTCTGAAAGCCGTCAAACGTGACAACCCCGACGTCCCTGTCGTGATCATATCGGGGCACGGCAACATCGAGATTGCCGTCGCGGCGATCAAGCAAGGGGCATATGACTTCATCGAAAAGCCCTTCAACATCGATCAGTTGCTGGTCGTGATCCGTCGGGCGATGGAAACATCGCGCCTGCGCCGTGAAAACCAGTCCCTGCGCCGACAGGATGTCACCCAGGCCGAAATGATCGGGACGTCTGCGTCGTTCCGCAATCTGGTGAGCCAGCTTGACAAAGTGACCAAATCCAACGGGCGGGTGATGCTGACGGGTCCGGCGGGCAGCGGCAAGGAAGTCGCCGCACGCTACATCCACGCGAATTCCAACCGGGCGGATGCGCCCTTTGTGACGGTGAATTGTGCAGGCGTCGCCCCGGACCGCATGGAAGAAGTGCTGTTTGGCCGCGAGACACCCGAACGCGGTATTGAGCCGGGATTGCTGGAACAGGCCCATGGCGGCGTGATCTATTTCGACGAGGTCGCCGATATGCCGGTGGGCACCCAGTCCAAGATCCTGCGCGTTCTGGTGGATCAACAGTTCCAGCGGGTCGGCGGCAACGACAAGGTGCGCGTCGATCTGCGGGTCATCTCGTCGACCAATCGCGATCTGGAACAGGCCATCGCCGCGCAGACCTTTCGCCAGGAATTGTTTCACCGGCTGAATGTCGTCCCGATCCCCGTGCCGTCGCTCGAAGAGCGGCGCGAGGATATACCGGTGCTGGCGGAACACTTTATTGCGGAGTTCAATACGGCGCAGGGTTTGCCAAAACGGGAGTTCAGCGATGACGCGGCGGCGCTTTTGCAAACAATGATCTGGCCGGGCAATGTGCGTCAGCTCAAGAATATGGTGGAGCGTGTGCTGATCCTGGGCGATGGCTCCGGTCCGATCGAGGCACGCGAGTTGCCCGGCATCGAAGAGCCGGAAGGCGAAGAGGGCCGCGTGGTTCTGTCCGGCGCCCTGGCGACCTTGCCGCTGCGCGAAGCGCGTGAGGCGTTTGAGCGCGAATATCTTCTGACCCAGATCAACCGCTTTGGCGGCAATATCAGCCGTACAGCGAATTTTGTGGGCATGGAGCGGAGCGCATTGCACCGCAAACTGAAATCGCTCGGTGTTGTGACCTCTTCAAAGGCTGGGTCCCGGGTCGCACATCTGGACGAAACGGAAGCCGAAGCCGGCTAAACCGGAAACCGAGACGGTTTCCGGCTGTTTTTCGGCGCGAAAAACACCGGCTGATGCAACGTGAGCGTTGGAAAACGTGACGTTTTCCGGCCGCTTTCCGTGTCGGAAAGCGGTTACCTTGCGCGTGTTTTCAACTGGGCCAGCACATCAAGCCCCTGCATGTTCAAAAAGTGCAGAATGTCGATAAACACCCAGTTTTCGGCCAGCTTGTCGCCGTCACGCCGATAAATATCGACAACTCGCATATCCGCCTTTTGACCAGAGGGAGGCAGTCCCAGATACGGCCCCGTGCATTCCATCGTCAGATTTGGCCACCCAAAAAACCCACCGTATGCGCCTTCGGCCATACGGCAGATATGTCCGTTGAAGGTCCGCGCGCCCAACTGGGTTCTGAACGGACGCTGATGCTGTTCGATATAGCGATCTATCGTGTAGGTGGCGCCGATTCCGGTTGGCCCCCACCACAACATATCGTCGTGCCAGTCTTGCGCCAACTCGTCCTGCGGCGACAGTGGTACGTCAGACGCATTTGCGCGGTCGATCGCTTGTATCATGTCCTCGATTACATCCAGCGTCTTTACGCTCTGCGCGGCATCCTGTGCGTCCGTCAACAGGCCATCATGCGTCATGGGTCCGGGCTGCACCAGTTGTGCCGCTGTCATACCGGGCAGCGGGTATTGGCCCGCCTGTGCCATCAGATGCAACAGATCCACAAACATCGCCTGTTCAACAATTTGACCATCTTCAACCTTCGAGAACTCGGCATAGCGCAGCATGACAATTTTGCGCGTCGGCTGAATGCCCAGAAACGGCGCATCAAAAAGGGCCAGCAAATGCCCCATGGAGGCGACCCATGTGCTGCCCGCTTCGTCCAGATGGTTGTGCCCTGCAAAGAAGATATCCTGACGGCGCTGCACCCGACGCATTGCCGTCAGCAGGGGGGACCAGAAGGTCTCGGCAACGGCCGCTGGCCCGGATTGCACGTGAAACGGATGCATACCGCGCCACGTGGCGTCGGGCGACATATGCTGCGCCAGACAACTGGCCGCTGTTTCCGGGGTGGCACGCGAAAGGGCGGCGTGGTGGGCCTGAACGCAGGCCTTGGCACGTTGAAGGTCGGTCATGATTATCCTTGTGTGACGATGAGCAGGCTGCCGTCCTCGTTCCGGATCGCGCAGCTTTGTGGCCCGAGGCGGGGCAGAACTGTCGTTTTTCCCGGAGGTGCCGCATTTGCAACGCCAACGGGGCATATGGGAATGTCGACCGGACGGTAGCCGCGATCAGCCATGCATTGGGCCTTCACCCGACTGCGCAGGCTTGCATTGACGTCGACGGTATACACGTTGCCGGGCACCCAATATCCTCCGCCCCCATAGCAGCGTCCATGTCGGTCGCAGGACCGCTGCGGCACGAAGATCGGAGCGGTTTGCCGCGTTTGATTGGCAACCGGCGCATCGCGCAAGGCGGCCACGTCACAGGCCAGTTCATCCCTGTCCCGCTTGGCGACGCTGACACCCTCGGCGTAATAGGTGGACACGGGGAAACATCCGATCAAAAACGAGCAGAACAGGAAAGCGATAGAGAGGCGCATGCAAAAGACCTTGCCGCAGTGCTGCCGCTTTGACAATCACGATCCGTACGGGACGGATGCGAAACGTTGACCGGGCTCGCACGCTCTGTCATGCAAGGATGCTGAACAAGGCCGTGCCAGGGCAATATCGAGCACAGCGAAGGACGAGGGTGTGCCATGAAGGTGATTATCTGCGGGGCAGGCCAGGTGGGGTGGCAAATCGCCCGTCACCTGTCGGGTGAGCGCAACGATGTGACCGTGGTCGACAGCGATCCCGATCTGGTCCGACGGGCGACCGACACGCTGGACGTTCAGGGAGTCGCGGGCTTTGCCAGTTACCCCGATGTGCTGGACCGGGCAGGCGCACGGGATGCCGACATGATCATTGCCGCGACCTACTCGGACGAGGTGAACATGGTCACTTGTCAGGTGGCGCATTCCGTATTCGGCATCAATCGCAAGATCGCCCGATTGCGCAGCCAGGCCTATCTTACGGCCATCTATTCCGACCTTTACCGCCGGGACCACATGCCGATCGATGTGGTGATCAGCCCCGAACGTGAAGTCGCCGCTGCCGCCCTGCAACGTCTGAGCGCTCCGTCGGCGTTTGACACGGAATTGTTCATGGATGATCAGGCGCAATTGCTGGGCATTTCGCTGGGCGCTGATTGCCCGGTGCTCAACACGCCGCTGCGCCAGTTGACCGATCTCTTTTCCACCCTGCGTGTGGTGGTCGTGGGCGTGCGCCGCGACGGGATGCTGTTTGCGCCCGAGGCGGGGGATCAGCTCTTTGCCGGAGACGACGCCTATATATTCTCCCATGTCGACGATGTGCCGCGCACGATGGAAGTGTTTGGCAAAACCATGCGCAAGCAGGAACGCATTGTGCTCGTGGGCGGCGGCAATGTGGGCCTTGCCGTGGCGAGCGCACTGGAAAAGCAGACAAACCGGGTGCGTGCCAAGGTCATTGAACGCAACCGGCGATGCGCCGAACTGGCCGCCGAAGCGCTGGAGCGGACGATTGTGTTGCACGGCGATGGCCTGGACGTCGGGCTGCTGCACGAGGCGGGCGTTTCGCGTGCGGATGCGATGCTGGCCGTGACTGACGACGACAAGACCAACATGCTGGCTGCCGTGCGCGCCAAATCCGAAGGCTGCCCCTATGCCATCGCCCTGATCAACGACCCGACATTGGTGCCGATGATGAGCACCCTGGGCATCGACGCCTATATCAACCCGCGAGCGACCACCGTCAGTTCGATCCTGCGCCATATTCGGCATGGGCGCGTGCGGGCGGTCTATTCCATCGGTGATGCCGACGCCGAAGTGATCGAGGCCGAAGTGTTGTCGACGTCGCCGCTTGCCGGCAGGAAGATCAACGAGATCGACTTTCCCGAAGGTGTGCTGATCGGCGCGATACGCAAAGGCGACAAGGTCATGCGCCCGGTGGGGCGGACCCGGATCGATGAAGGCGATGTGATTGCAATATTTGCCCTGACCAAGGACGTGCCGGAGGTGGAGCGCCTGATGCAGGTGTCCATCGACTTTTTCTGATGCCGAAGCGCATCAAGCAAAGCCAGACCTTTGGCGCGCGCCTTTGGCGCTTGCCCCTGTTCGTGCTGATGATCGGTGTGGCTTCGGCGGCCATGCTGGTGCCCGCGGTCTACGGCGGTGTGGTGCGCGAACTTGAGACCGCACGGGCGTTTTTATACAGCGGCTTGCTCGGCCTGATCATATTTGGGCTGATCGCCCTTGCCCATGCCGGTCGCGACAGTCGCCACGGCACATTGGGCCCGCTTTTGTCGCTGCTCAGCGCCTTCGTTTTTCTGCCGTTGATGTTGGCCGTTCCGTTTTACGAAGGCGTGGGCACAACCACTTTCCTGCATGCCTATATCGAGATGGTCAGCGCGATCACCACCACCGGTGCCACTCTGTTTGACGATCCCGAACGGCTGAACGGCACGCTGCATCTGTGGCGCGCGCTGGTCGGGTGGATGGGCGGGCTTTTGATGTGGATTGCGGCGTCGGCCATCCTGGCGCCACTGAACCTCGGGGGCTTTGAGGTGACCGCCCGCGCCGAGCCCGGACGCCGTGAAACGGTTGGCCCGGGCATGACGGTGCCCGAAGCCCGTGTGAGGATCGCCAGCGTCGGGTCGGTCTTGCTGCCGATTTATGTGGGCCTGACGCTTACGCTTTGGCTTTTGTTGGTTGTTGGCGGCGATCGATCGCTGGTTGCGCTGTGCCATGCGATGTCTGTGATGGCGACCTCCGGTATCTCTCCGGTCGGGGGGCTGGAGCAAGACGGGTCCGGCATTGCGGGCGAAGCCGTGATGTTGTTGTTCATGCTCTTTGCGTTGTCCCGGCTGACCTTTTCGACAGATACGGTCACCTCTGACACGGGCGGCCTCGGCCGAGACCCTGAATTTCGCATTGGCGTCGGGCTCATGGTGATCGTGCCGGTGGTCCTGTTTCTGCGGCATTTCATCGGGGCGTTTGATGTCTCGGCCCAAAATAGCGTGGAGGATGCGGCATACGCCCTCTGGGGCAGTGCGTTCACGGTCTTGTCTTTCTTGACGACAACCGGTTTTGCCTCCGGCAGTTGGGGCGCGGCGCAAGCGTGGTCCGGGCTCGAGACGCCTGGATTGCTTTTGATGGGGCTCGCGTTGATCGGCGGTGGCGTGGCCACCACGGCGGGCGGGGTCAAGCTGCTGCGGGTCTTTGCGCTCTATCAGAACGGTCTGCGGGAGATGGAGCGGTTGGTGCATCCCTCGTCGGTGGGGGGTGGCGGGCGGTTTGGACAGCGTTTGCAGAAGGACGGAGCATTCATCGCGTGGATTTTCTTCATGCTTTTTGCGCTGACATTGGCGTTGGTCACCATCGCGCTGACCGCAACGGGTGTCTCCTTTGACACCGCTTTGGTGATGACGGTCGCCGGGTTATCGACCACGGGTCCGCTTTTGGAATTCGCGGGCGACAGTCCCATTCTGTTGATTGAAATGAACAATACCGCCAAGTGTATTTTCGCCGCCGCGATGGTGTTGGGCCGACTTGAAACGCTGGCGATTATCGCGCTGTTTACACAGGATTTGTGGCGCGGTTGAGCGAACCTTTGCGACAGGTGTTTAACGGACTGTTTTTTGGGGTGGAATCTTGTTGACCCCCACTTCATACTCCCGCGGGAGGGACGGTCTGATTTGCAGGCCAAGACAATAAAAAAAGGGTTCCCCCAGATATGGCTTCCGATAGACAAAATTTGCAGGATGCATTTTTAAACCACGTGCGCAAAACAAAGGTGCCCGTGACCATATTTCTGATCAATGGTGTAAAATTGCAGGGCGTTATCACCTGGTTTGACAACTTCTGCGTGCTGTTGCGTCGGGATGGGCAAAGTCAGCTTGTTTACAAGCATGCGATTTCCACGATCATGCCCAGTCAGCCGATCAGTTTGTACGAGGGCGAAGACGCGTCCTGATGGGAGATACTCCAGAGTTCACGCGCGCGTGGGTTCTTCATCCCGACATAAAATCGGATAAAGACCGTCGCGCGGCAAATCTTGCGTTGGCGGAGGCTGTGTCTTTGGCACATGCCTTGCCTGAATTGCAGGTGGTCGGTCAGGAGATCGTGCCGCTGCCGCGCGTCCGCGCGGGCATGCTGTTTGGCAAGGGCAAGATCGAAGAGTTGGCGCAGCGTATCCACGCCGCCGACGTTGAACTGGTTTTGATCGACGGGCCCGTCACGCCAGTCCAGCAACGCAATCTGGAAAAGGCATGGAAGGTCAAGCTGCTTGATCGTACCAGCCTGATTCTGGAGATATTTTCGGACCGGGCCGCGACCCGCGAGGGCGTGTTGCAGGTCGAAATGGCGGCATTGACCTATCAGCGGACCCGGCTGGTGCGGGCCTGGACCCACCTGGAACGGCAACGGGGTGGTCTTGGCTTTGTCGGCGGACCGGGGGAAACACAGATCGAAGCGGATCGCCGCGCCATCGACACGCAATTGGTGCGCTTGCGCCGTCAGCTTGAAAAAGTCGTCAAGACCCGGACCTTGCACCGGGCTGCGCGGGCTAAGGTGCCGTATCCGATTGTCGCCTTGGTTGGATATACCAACGCGGGCAAGTCGACGCTGTTCAACCGCCTGACCGGGGCGGATGTGATGGCCAAGGATATGCTCTTTGCCACGCTGGATCCGACGATGCGGCGGGTCGAGATCGAGAACGGGCCCGAGGTCATCATGTCGGACACTGTGGGATTCATCTCTGATCTGCCGACCGAGTTGGTCGCCTCGTTTCGCGCCACGCTGGAAGAGGTGCTGGCGGCTGACATCGTGCTGCATGTCCGCGACATTTCACATCCCGAGACAGAGGCGCAGTCCGAAGATGTGGCGGCGATCCTGACAGATCTGGGGGTGGGACCGGATCGAGTCCAGTTCGAGGTCTGGAACAAGGTTGATCTGTTGCCGGACGACGAGGCCGAAGCCATCCGCGCGCGGGCCGATCGCGAAGATGACGTCTTTGCAATCTCGGCCATCACCGGCGAGGGCATCGAGGCGCTGCTGGATCATGTGGCGCAGGCTCTGATGGGCGGACTGGTGTCCGAGACGCTCTTGCTTCCTTATGCGGAAGGGCGCAAACGCGCATGGCTGTTCGAGCAGGATGTTGTGGAGGCGGAACGGCAAGGAGAGGACGGTTTCGAGTTCGACGTCAAGTGGACACCAATCCAGAAAGCCCGGTTCGACGGGCTTTAGGCGCCGCGTTTTCCGGCACGGAAAACGGCCGGAAAACGATACGTTTTCCGATGCGCGTGTGATTTTGGGGCTGTCTTCCAGACGAAAGCGGGACTGCCCCATCGTGTTATGCCATTCGCCACTCACCCGGTTTCAACCCGTCAAGTGTCCAGTCTCCGATCCGGACCCGGATCAGGCGGAGCGTGGGAAACCCGACATGTGCGGTCATCCGTCTGACCTGACGATTGCGCCCTTCGGTCAAGGTCAGTTCCAGCCAGCTGTCCGGTACGGATTTACGCATCCGGATGGGTGGATCGCGCTTCCAGAGTGGTTCGGGGGGCGGTATTGCGCGGGCTTGTGCAGGGCGGGTTCTGCCGTCTTTGAGCGTCACGCCGGTTTGCAAGGCCTGCAGGGCGTCTGCCGAGATATCGCCTTCGACCTGCGCCCAATACGTCTTGGGTGCCTTGAATTTGGGGTGGGCAATCCGTGCCTGAAGTGCGCCGTCGCTGGTCAGCACCATCAGCCCTTCGCTGTCACGGTCCAGACGTCCGGCGGCATAGACACCCGACACGTCTATAAAAGCAGAGAGCGTGGGGCGCTTGGAACCTTCCGTGCCTTTATCGGTGAATTGAGACAGCACGCCATAGGGTTTGTTGAACAGGATTGTGGTCATGGCTGGTCGGCTGTCTCGGGATTTTTCGAATCAATGAAAAGCGGAGCGTGCATTACTGGAGCGGAACGAGCCGGGTGACGCCCACGCTGGCCGCCCGTGCGAGCCCTTCGTCCAGTGACATCGGTATATATTCTCCGCGCCGCCACAGCTGGGCCAGATCATCGTAATGCCGCGACAGGAAATGTCCCGATTGCCCGGTCGAGCTGATAAAGACCGAAGAATTCGGATCAGCAAAGTCATAGACGCCCCGGTAACCGGCGCCATGCACGTTCTGGAACGGATTGGGGCCGGTGCCTTTGGTCTTTCCTCGCATCAACGTGTTGTCGCCGCCCGAGGTCGATTGCCTGATATTGACGAAATAGCGCAGCACCGGCACTTCGCCCAGAACCTGATGGTCGTGGGTGGCCTGATGTGCATCCCCCCAGCGCAGACTTTCAAGCTGCGTGCCCCAGTTTTCGTCGATCCAGATCAGCGCGTCGTCCAGTGCCAGCCTTGCCATGTCCGCGCAGGTCTCGACCGGGGCGGACTGTTTTACGTCGCACCATATGGCGGCCCCCTCGACGTCGCGAAAGACACGTTCGATGAACAAGGGTTCCACGTGGTTCAGCGAATTGGCCATCGGCCCAAGTTCATCCCGGATCAGCCTGTCCTGCAAAGCGCGCAACCAGGCGGCGTAGATCAGCGGCTCGGGCCAGTGTTCGTTCATTTCACCGTTCCATTCGGCCAGCAGGGCCAACGCCCGTTGTCTTTGCCGTTGGGCAGTGCCGTCGGGAGCGGCCTCGCCGATGAACCATAATTCCGCCCCGATCAGCGGCAAGAGGGAGCGGGCCGTGAACGATACCGTATCGAGTTGCGCCTCGATGAAGCTGTCGCGGGTGTGCACTTCGCGCGCCTGCATCAACCGTTGCCAGCGCTGGATCCGCTGGGTGTCGCCCCATTTGTAGCTCACGTGGTTGGGAAAGGGCCGGTCAACAGTCTTGTTGTTCGTGTTGCCAAGGATACCGCCGACCGGAGAGACAAAGCCGGGATTGGAACTGTAGGGCATCCGCCCTTGCCAGCGGTTTTCGGAACGCCATCCGAGGCTTGGCAGACGCCCTTTGCTTTGGTGGTTGATGTCGCGCCTTGGGATCGCGCCGATGGTCTTCATGGCAATGCTGCCCCGGTCGACCAGCGTCATGTTTTGTGCGGGCGCGATGTAGGTTTCTGACGCGACGATCGCCTCGGCCACGGTGTGGGCCCGCATCACTTCCAGGGCGGCTTGCAGCGACGTGTCGCGTGGGCTGAGAGCTGTCCAACTGAGCGCGACCACGTGTCCGGGCGGGGTGATCGCCGCGAGATTGCGGAAACTGCCGGGCATCACGGGCCCGTTATCTGTCCAGCGCAGTGTGAGCGTGACCGGATCTGCATCCGCGACTTCAATGATCGACGCGCGGCTTTCAAATTCCTTGAACCCGGTTGGTGTGCGGTATTGCAGCGGGTTGTCGGGGTTGAGCTCTTCGATAAACAAATCCTGATCGTCCACATTGGCCGACGTCAGGCCCCAGCCCAAACGGTCAGAACGCCCGGTCAGCACCAGCGGCATGCCGGGAATGGTGCCACCTATGACGCCGCCACTGCGCAATTCCAACCGGGCGAGGTACCAGACGGACGGGGCCGTCAGGCCCAGATGCGGATCGTTCGCCAGCAAAGTGCCGCCCGAAGCGGACCGCGAGGCGGCGGCCGCCCACGCATTGGACGCGCCCGCCAGACCGTGAGGTTTGAACGGCGACAGCGGGTGCGGTTCCGCGAAATCGTCTGTGGCATAGATTTGCTGCGCGCCGGGCACGAGCGCTGCATATTCCGGCAGGCTCGCAATGCCGGGTCCGGGCACGTCCGGCAAGATGTCCGCGAGGCGGGCAGGGTCCTCCAGCGCAAGAGACATCCGGGCCCGCAGGATCTCGTTTTCCATTTGCCCTGCCAGTTGCAGGCCCATGAGTTTGGCAATGACGACACTGTCGGCAGGCCGCCACGGGGCCAGAGGCGCGTTGAACAGGAACATTTCGGGTGCGCCGCGGCCCAGGGCCTCGGTGTTGATCTGGTCCAGACGCGCGTTGACGCCCGCCGCATAGGCGGTAAGGGCTTGTTGTGTTTGCGCATCCAATGCCTCGACGGATTGAACGGCGAGGTTGTAGATATCCAGACGACGGATGAAGCTGTCGATATCCAGCGTGGCCGTGCCAAAGAGTTCCGAAAGCCGCCCTTGCGCCGTACGACGCAACATCATCATCTGCCATAGCCGGTCCTGGGCATGGGCAAAGCCGAGCCCGTGAAACACGTCTGCGTCCGTCTCGCCAAAGATATGAGGGACGTTTGCGTTGTCGCGCACGATCTCGACCGGGGCCGAAATAGCCGGAACGCGCACCACGGCGTCGTAGTTCGGCAGAGAGCGCGAGGCGAGATAATAGACCATCGACACGCCAAGGACCGCGATCACGATCATCGCCGCCGTCGCCCGCACCAACCATTGAAACACAACTGCCATTCGAGCCTCTTGCACGCGGGCCTGCCGTTGACCCTTGGGGTGTGACTGTTAAGTAGACACCGGTCAAAGCGCAAGTCGCGCACAGAAGACGACAAGGGGAAAGACATGGCGAAACTGGCATTTTTGGGTCTGGGTGTGATGGGCGCTCCGATGGCGGGACATCTACAGAAAGCAGGCCACGATGTGACGGTTTACAATCGCACGGCATCAAAGGCGCAGGATTGGGTGAGCACCTGTGGCGGTGCCATGGCCAAGACGCCGCGGGAGGCCGCCGAAGGCGCTGATTTCGTGATGGCCTGTGTCGGCAATGATGACGATCTGCGGTCAGTCTGTCTGGGGGATGACGGCGCGTTTGCCGGTATGCAAAGCGGATCGGTCTTTGTGGATCATACGACGGTTTCGGCTGCGGTCACGGCAGAGCTTTATGAAGCGGCAGACGCATTGAAGATCAGTTTCGTCGACGCACCTGTGTCCGGTGGTCAGGCAGGGGCCGAAAACGGTGCGCTGTCGATCATGTGTGGTGGCGATGACAGCGCCTATGCGCGCGCGGAACCCATCATCCAGCCCTATGCCAAACTGTGCCGCCGGATCGGCGGAAGCGGGGCGGGCCAGATGACCAAGATGGCCAACCAGATTGCCATTGCCGGCCTTGTTCAGGGTCTCAGCGAAGCGCTGCATTTCGCCGAAAAAGCAGGCCTTGATGGTCGCGCGGTCGTTGAAGTGATTTCGCAGGGCGCTGCGGGTTCCTGGCAGATGTCCAATCGCTACGAGACAATGCTGGACGATCATTTCGAGCATGGATTCGCGGTGGATTGGATGCGCAAGGATCTGGGGATCTGTCTGGATACCGCCGACGCAAATGGTGCCAGCCTGCCCGTGACGGCACTGGTCGATCAGTTCTACAAGGATGTGCAGAAAATGGGCGGTGGACGTTGGGATACGTCTAGCCTGTTCAAGCGTCTCCAGGCGATGGGCTGAGCGTGACTGTCGGGGTCGGTGCGCAGAGACGTGCCCGATCCGGCGACTTGACTTTCCACCTAATGGATCGAAGCCACCGGCTTCTAGCCGGTCCGCTTCAGCGAATCTTTCTCTGATCTTCTCTCCTGAATTTTGAAACCCGCTGTGGCGGTATGGTTTCAAAATTCAGGAGAGAAGATCATGCGTT
>NZ_JAIMIA010000058.1 GCF_019966495.1 Tateyamaria pelophila
TGCGCGGTGTGTTGATCCTCTGCCGCCCGCGCGATCTCGTCGTCTTCCGGCAAGTCGAGCGCCAATTGATCCATGCCCTCTGACTTCGCGCCGAAGCGTGCCTTGCGATGGCCATGAAGTTCAGCCTTCAGCTTCTCGTTTTGGTAGGTTAGGGATTGGATGTGCAGGAGCATTTGCTCACTGACAGAGCGCAGCTCGTCAGGGTCTTTGGGCAGAGATTTGAAGGCGTCCAGCATGGCGCAATCCATACCAGATTGCCCCATGGGAGGGAACGCAAAACAGCGCCAAAACCCATGTTTTGTTGGTGTTTACCCCTATCCCGCGACCAGAGGTCGCCAGGTCTTCTGTGGTGTCCGCCAGTCAATACCTTCGAGTAACATCGACAGTTGTGATGGGCTCAGGCTGACCTTGCCGTCCTTGGCCGCAGGCCAGACAAATCGGCCCCGTTCTAGCCGCTTGGTGAACAGGCAGGCCCCTTGACTGTCCCACCAAATGACCTTCAAAAGATCGCCACGGCGACCACGGAAGACGAACATGTGGCCTGAATACGGATCCTCAGCCAAAACCTGTTCAGCCTGTGCCGCCAGCGTATTGAAACCGCGTCGCATGTCCGTGACGCCGGCAGCCAGCCAAACCCGCGTGTTGCTTGGCACCGGGATCATTGCGCCAGTCCCTCTACCATCGCTACGATCGCCGACAGCGCGGTCGCACCCTCCACCAGAATGCGTCGACCATCCGACAACGTGATGTCCACGCGCTGCGCGGTGATGGAATCTGTCGAAGGGGTAGGCGAAATGGGTGCCGTTGGAGCGGGGGCCATGCCCGCAATCTCGATTGGAAGAAACGTTGCATCCTCAGGCACCGACAAATCCACAGCCTGCTCCCCTGATGCAAACCGAGGATCGCGAAGCCATTTATGGATCAGGTTGGTGTTCATCGCGTAGCGCCGAGCAACCTGCGCAACCGGGACCTGGGGAACCCGCGCCTGCCTGCAGATCGACAGCTTCTCTTCGTCTGACCAAACCCGCTTCTTCTGGCCTTTCTTGCCCGCCATCGCTCACCTCAAGATGTCCACTACCGATGGTGGACATCTAGCAGGCACTCCATCATCCCGTCAGAGCGGCGACACCGGACGGATACGATTGATCTACTGTGCCATATCCGGTGTCGGACAGGATGGTCCACGGGTGCACCGACACGTCTATGACCAAATCATTCAAACGTGGAATATTTTGTCTGTCACCGTCCGTCGGAGAGATTGCGCACGCTTGGGAACAAATGCAACAATCGAGGCGAAACAAGAGGCCCGCGCCCCGGAATGCCGCTGGACCTACACCGGGCCCAATCCAATTGAGCCATAACTTGGGCGGTCAACCAATGCAGCTGACGGGGATAAACACAGACCTCCGGGCTTTCTCAAAGCAACGCGTCGGAACTGTCGGCCGCCGAAACATCAGATCGCAACCGAAAGACATAAAATGACCTCTGACAACACCTTTCTGCATTTGTCCGACGATGACCTGCAGCGGCTCGGCATCCAACCGGCGGACGTCGCCGATGCAATAGAAGACGCCCTGATCGCCAAAGCGGAGGGACGCCTTCACACCACGCCAAAATCCGTCATTCTTCCGGGCAGCGGACGCTATGCAATGTCTACTCTGGCCCTCGGTGAGAACGATTTCATCGTCGTCAAACAGGTTACCGTCTGCCCCGATAACCCGGCGAACGGATTGCCCGCAATCAATGGCGCGATTATGGTTCTGGACGCGCAAACCGGACTGTTGCGGGCCGTTTTGGGGGCCAATTGGATCACTGCGATCAGAACGGCAGCCTTGTCGGTGGTGGCGGCACGGCAGCTTGCCGATCCGGAGTCCGAGACGGTGGCATTTATCGGGGCCGGCGTACAGGCCCATTCGCATCTTGATGCGTTCGCCGCACAATTCCCGCTCAAGCGCATCCGCGTCTTCGGGCGCGGCAAGGCAAATGCGGACAAGCTTTGCCGATATGCCGAAGACATGGGGCTTGAAGCCAAGACATGCCCCACGGCCCAAGAGGCATTGCAGGACGCGGATCAGATCGTGACATCCGTGACTTTGGATTATTCCATCACTCCGTTTCTTGACGCACGGTGGCTCAAGCCAAACGCCTTCGCCACGATAACCGATGCCTGCATCCCGTGGTTGCCGGACAGCATGGCGGCATTCAAGACCGTCATCGTCGACGACCGCATCCAGGAATTTGAAAGTGAAAAACCGATGTTGCCATATGATCAAATTGCCGGTGATTTGACGGAATTGGCGACGGGCAAAGTGGATCTGGGCACCGTCAACCGTCCAGCGGCCTTTGCGTTCCGTGGCATCTCTTTGGGTGACTATGCGGCTGCCGTCCTGGCGGTGCGCCGTGCAACCGGCAATTCTGCTTGAGCCTTGCTTTGCAAGCCCCGGCCATCGCGACAGAGCAGTTGAAGGCAACTTGTGAGTATCTGCACTCCCAGTCGCGCATTGACAGGCAACGTCGGATTCATGTGGGAACGCGGTTGCCTGTAAACGCAATGCAGCACTAGACTTTACCCGAGGCAAAAAACAGGAGAAACCGATGCGCAGAGCCATCTTTGCGGTCTTTACCGCCGTCTTTATGGGATCAGGTGTGAACATCGCTGTCGCGGCGGACAGGTCTGCGGGCCTTTACCAGGTTGTGGGCGTTGAAGAGGGGGAAATGTTGAAAATGCGGGCCGGACCGGGCACCGGGTACAAGATCGTTCTTGGCTTGCCGAATGGCACTGTCCTGCGCGTCCATGAGTGTGATCAAACTGGCGGGACCCGCTGGTGCAAGGCTTCGCTGAAACAGGCGCGACGGATGATTGGCTATGTCTCCTGGGCGTATCTGAAGGAAATATGATCAGACATTGCGCTTGGCTCACGCTCTCGTCGGATGCGCGCAGATAAGACCCGACCGGAGAGGCATTGAATGGAAAACGGCTCCGCTTCCTTCGGCGCAAAAAAACCCGCGCGGTTTACCCGCGCGGGTTCTGTTTTTAGATAGGTTGGCTGGCCTTAGTCCCTTGGACCAAGCGCGTTCAGTCCTTTGAGGATGTCGATGGCATAGGCCAGTTGATAATCCTCTTCGCGCAAGGCAGCGGCCGCTTCGGCCTTTGCCCGGTCTTCCTCGATCTGGCGGACCTCGTCTTCGCTCAGCGAATCGTTGTTGAGCGAGCCGCGCAGTTCCGCCTCGGAACGCTGACCCACCGCACTTGCCGGTTCGTCCTCAGGTTCTGCCGTCGGATCACGGCGCGGTTGTTCCACCACGATATCCGGGCTCACACCCAGCGCCTGAATGGACCGGCCCGATGGGGTGTAATACCGGGCGGTGGTGAGGCGCATCGCGCTGCTGCCGCGCAGTGGCATGACCGTCTGAACCGATCCCTTGCCAAAGCTCTTGGTGCCGACGACGATGGCGCGGCGGTGATCTTGCAACGCACCTGCCACGATCTCGGACGCCGAGGCAGATCCGCCATTGATCAGAACGACGATGGGTTTGCCCTGTGCCAGGTCACCCGGCGTTGCATTGAACCGGTCACCGTCTTCGGGATTGCGGCCCCGCGTCGATACGATTTCTCCTTCATCAAGGAACGCGTCCGAAACGCGGATCGCCTGCGTCAGCAAGCCACCGGGGTTGTTGCGCAGATCAATGACAAAACCATCCACATTCTCCATACCGCCCAGCGCTTCGACTTCTTCTTCGATCTTGGCAATCAGGTTCGGCGTTGTCTTGTCATTGAACGTGGTCACACGCAGGACGACAGCGTTCCCTTGGGTTCGTCCACGCACGGCCTGCAATTCGATGATGTCTCGAATTATGGAAACATCAAACGCCTCCGCTTCGCCTTCGCGCACGATCGTGATGATGATTTCGGATCCAACGCTGCCCCGCATCCGCTCGACCGCCTTGTCGAGGGTCAGGCCCAACATGGATTCGCCATCCACATGCGTGATGAAGTCGCCCGCTTCGATGCCCGCTTCGGCTGCCGGTGTGCCGTCGATGGGCGACACAACTTTGACAAAGCCTTCTTCCTGCGTCACTTCAATCCCAAGACCGCCGAATTCGCCGCGGGTCTGGACCTGCATTGCAGCGGCGTCATCGGGCGACAGATAGCTGGAGTGCGGATCAAGCGAGGTAAGCATTCCATCAATCGCTGCCTCGATCAGCTCGCCCGGTTCCACGTCTTCGACATACTGACTGCGGATCCGTTCGAAGATATCACCGAACAGATCCAGTTGTTCATAGACACTGGAACTTGCCGCGTTCTCCTGCGCCAGCAACGGGCCCGCAATCTGTGTGGTTGCGATGGCGCCTGCCAATGTGCCGCCCAATGCGGCCATGACGAATTTTTTCATTCTTTACTATCCATCCTTGTCAGTGCTGAACCACGCGAGGGGGTCCTGAGGCACGTTATCCTGTCTTACTTCCATATAGAGCGTTTCCGAGCGGTCAGCGCCACCCCCATCACCGAGTGTTGAAAGCGCATTTGCAGCATCCCCGGTCGGTAGTGCCCCCATAAGCCCCAGTGGCGTCTCTGCCGCAATGATTTGACCCGTTGCGCCATACGTAACGCCGAGTCCGGCCAAGACAAACAATGTTCCGGGCCGTGGTTCCAGAATCGTCACGTTTCCAAAATCGAGCAGTGGTCCCACATACCTGATCGTCGCCGCCGTCGGAGAGGTCACCAATGCGCCCCGGCGCGTCGCAAGCAATATGCCCGGACGCACGATACCGGCCGCATCCGGCTCATTGGCGCTGCGCAACACGACGCCGCGCACCGGCAATGGCAAGGTGCCGATCTGATCCTCGATGCCGGGCGGTACCCAGTCAGAATCTTCCGCTGAAATCTGCGACAGGCCACTGGAAAACGCGTCCAGTGTTTCTGACGAGGCGATCAGGATCGCCGTGCGTACCGGATCTTCGGTAAAGCGTTTGGGCAGATCGGTCCGCTCCGCCATCGCCTGATTAAGCGCAAAGCGCGCTGTTTGCACTTCGTTCAGTCCTGTTTGCAACTGGGCCTCGGCATCCTCTTGCAGCATGCGCAGCGTCTCGACATCGGACAGGTCCCGACGCAAGGTTTCCGCCCTTTGGTTCAATGCAGGGGTCAGTTCCGCGAGCAGCATAGCAGCACGCGCCGTACCATTTGGCCCGTCCGGGTGCAGGAAGACCGTAGGCCCCTGATCGGGCGAAAGCGTCTGCAAGACGGCCAGCAATTGTGCAATTTCGGTGTCGCGGGCCTGCAATTGTCGGCGCAACTGTGCTTCGCGAATCGCCGCGCGCCGCAGCCCCAGGCGCATCGCTGCCAGTCCCGCCTCGTAGGCTTTGACCGTTTGCGTCAGGGCCTTGACCCTGTCGCGGGCTGTCTCTGCGTCGCTCAACTGGATCGAGGCTGCGCCCAACGCGGCCCCCGCTTCGCGTGCCAGAACGCCTGCGTCCTGCTGCGCCGCCAATGGCGTGGCAAGCATCATCAAACAGAAAGCAACCGCGCGTTTCATCTCAACAGGCTTTGTCCGGTCATTTCCGCTGGTTTGTCCAACTGCATCAATTCCAACAGGGTCGGAGCCAGATCCGCCAGTTTGCCCGACGCCAGAGTGCCTTCGGCCCCGACAAGCGCCACCGGCACAAGGTTGGTAGTATGCGCGGTGTGCGGCGCGCCCGTGGTCGGATCGATCATCGTTTCACAATTGCCGTGATCCGCGGTGACGATCATCGCGCCCCCGGCCGCCTCAAGGGCGGGCAGAACACGTGCAAGGCCCGCATCGACGGCCTCACAGGCCGCAATGGCGGCTTCCAGATCGCCGGTATGTCCGACCATGTCGGGGTTCGCGTAGTTGACCACGATCAGGTCATAGCCTTCCGCGATGGCCTCCACGAACTTGTCCGTCACCTCGACCGAAGACATCTCGGGCTGCATGTCATAGGTCGCGACAGATGGGGATTTTGGCATCGCGCGGTCTTCACCCGGTTCGGGATTTTCTTCTCCCCCATTCAGGAAAAAAGTCACATGCGGGTATTTCTCTGTCTCGGCCAGACGGAATTGACGCAAGCCCGCACGGGCCACCCAAGCGCCCAGTGTATTGACAATCTCGGGCTTGGGATAGGCCGTGGTCATATAGGCCCCGTGCGCCTCGGAGTAATCCGCCATGCCCAGCAGACCCGACCATTCGGGACGCCCGGAGACATCAAAGGCGTCAAAGCCCGGATGGCCAAGCGCCGCCATGATTTCACGCGCGCGGTCCGCCCGGAAATTCAGGCAAAACAGTCCGTCGCCGTTTTTGGCCCCCTTGTACCCGTCCATCACGGTTGCCGGGATGAACTCATCCGTCTTGCCATCGTCATACGCAGCCTCGATCGCCGCCTGCGCCGTGCCCGCGATCACGCCATCCGCACGAACCATCGCGGCAAAGGCGGTCTCGACCCGGTCCCAGCGATTGTCGCGGTCCAGCGCAAAATAACGGCCGGTCAGCGTGCAGACACGTGCACCGGACGGCAAGGCGTCAGTCAGGGTCTTGAGATAGGTTTCCGCTGATTTCGGGGCAACGTCGCGGCCATCGGTGATGGCGTGGATGAACACCTGAAGCCCCGCATCGGTGCAGGCTTTGGCCGCGGCGATCATGTGGGTGATATGACCATGCACGCCACCGTCGGACATGACCCCCATCAGATGCGCGCGTCCGCCCGCCTCCTTGATCGCGGAAATCCAGGTGGTCAGCGCCGTATTGCGGAAAAAGCTGCCCTCTTCGATGGCCAGATCGATCTGACCCAGATCCATCGCCACGACACGGCCCGCACCGATGTTCGTATGCCCAACCTCCGAGTTGCCCATCTGCCCGCGCGGCAGGCCCACATCGGGACCATGGGTGATCAGCGTGGCATGTGGGCAGGTTGCCATGATGTGGTCATATGTGGGGGTGTCGGCGAGTGCAGGCGCATTGCCTGTTGTGTCGTCGCGCAGCCCCCACCCATCAAGGATGCACAAGACAACGGGTTTAGGAGCGGACATAAGCCAAAGACCTTTGTTTACTTCTTTCATCCGCCTTCTAACCTGCCCGCGCGCCCTTGGAAAGAACGGTTGCCCCAAGGACACCCCGAGCGACCGCGTGAATGAGTTGACCGACAGTTCGATCAACTTCATTTGCCGTCCATGGTCGAAAACGTCCGACGACAAGGATGTCTATGGGGATCTCACGCGGCAGACTAAGGAAAACGTCGACGCCGCGAGAGTTTCCATCCCGGACCCACGGCAGGATCTGCATATCAAATCGGCAAATGCGAAGGCGCAGATTTCGTCATTGCGCAATGATTTGCATTGATGCGGTGCGGGCGCATGCCCGCTTTGAGACCGCACGGATGTCGACTGCACGGGCATGCCTGGCATGGCGTCACTGACATCACATGTGCGGCTCCGCGTCTCAGGTGCGCCGGACGGTGGAGAGGCCGTGGGGCCGATCCACCGGTTCAGACACGGACAGCGGGATCAATCCGGATTGCCGCGCGTATAACTGAATTTCGACAGGTCCGGCGCTTTGCGATCAGGTGCATCCGGCATGGGCGCATCTGCCCCCGGTGTCAGAATATGGCGCAACAACGCCACGGGATGCGCCTTGAGCGTCAGGCGGGTCGAGACGTAGTCCTCCACCACCTCTTCGCCCAGCGTCATTTGCGGCAGCAGGGCCGTGGGTTCGTCCACCACCTCGCCGTCGATATCCGTCGCAAACAGAGGGAGCGCCGGGCCGGGGGCCAGCGCCTTGGCCTCCCACAGGGCATCGCGGCGGCTCAGATCAATGCCCGCAAAGGCATCGGCTTCGGCCAACCGCACGATCACGTTGGGCCCAAGACCGGCGCGTCGCCACACATCGCGCACGGATTGGTATCCGTTGCCCCGTGCCGCCGTGATCCAGGTGGCGTCTTCCTCGCTCAGGCCCTTGATCTGTCGGAAACCCAACCGCAGGGCGAGGCCGCCTGTGCCGTCCGGCTCCATCACATTGTCCCAATAGCTCGCATTGATGCAGATGGGGCGGACTGTGACCCCATGTTCGCGGGCATCCCGCACGATCTGCGCAGGCGCATAGAAGCCCATGGGCTGCGCATTCAGAAGCGCGCAGGCAAAGATGCCCGGATGATGGCACTTGAGCCAGCTCGACGCATAGACAAGCAAGGCAAAACTCGCCGCATGGCTTTCGGGAAAGCCGTAGGAGCCGAACCCCTCAATCTGGGAAAAGCAGCGTTCGGCAAAGTCGTCGTCATAGCCGTTCTTGCGCATGCCGTGCAGAAAGAGCGCGCGAAACTCGCTGACGCTGCCGTGTTTCTTGAACGTGGCCAGCGACCGTCGCAGCCGGTCCGCCTGATCAGGGGTGAACCCTGCCCCGACGATGGCGATCTGCATGGCCTGTTCCTGAAACAGCGGCACGCCCAGCGTCTTGCCCAGCAAAGCGCCCAGCGCGTCGGAGGGAAAGCTCACCTCCTCCTCTCCGTTGCGACGCCGGATATAAGGATGCACCATATCGCCCTGAATGGGGCCGGGGCGGATGATCGCCACCTCGATCACCAGATCGTAGAAACAGCGCGGGCGCATCCGGGGCAGAAAGTTCATCTGCGCCCGGCTTTCCACCTGAAACACCCCGATGCTGTCGGCCTTGCACAGCATGTCATAGACCCGCGGGTCTTCGGGCGGCAGCGTGGCGAGGGTGAAGTCCTGCTGGTGGTGCATTTTCAGCAGGTCAAACGCCTTGCGGATACAGGTCAGCATCCCGAGGGAAAGCACGTCGATCTTGAGGATGCCCAGCGTGTCGATGTCATCCTTGTCCCAGCAGATGACGGTGCGATCCTCCATCGTGGCGTTCTCGATGGGCACCAGTTCGTCCAGCCGCCCTTCGGTGACGATAAAGCCCCCGACATGCTGGCTGAGGTGGCGCGGAAAGCCGTTGATTTCATAGACCAGTTCGATGGTCTGTTGCAGGCGGCGGTCGCGGAAATCGAGGCCGATTTCGGCCATTCGCTCGGCCTCCAGCCCCTTGGTCGAGAAAAAGCCCCAAAGCTGGGAGGAAAGCGCGCTGATTGTATCTTCACTGAGGCCCATGGCACGGCCCACCTCACGGATGGCCCGTTTGCCCCGGTAATGCACCACCGTGGCGCACAGCCCCGCCCGTTCGCGGCCATAGCGTTCATAGATGTGCTGTATGACCTCTTCGCGCCGCTCGTGTTCGAAATCGACGTCGATATCGGGGGGCTCGTCACGGGCTTCACTGACGAAGCGTTCAAACACCATTGTGCCGATCTCAGGACTGACAGACGTGATCCCGAGGCAGTAACAGACCACCGAATTGGCGGCCGACCCGCGCCCCTGACACAGGATATCGCGGCTGCGGGCAAAGGCGACGATATCGCGGACGGTCAGGAAGTAGGGTTCGTATTTCAGCTTGGCGATCAGGGTCAGTTCGTGGCGCAGCAGAGTGTGCACGTGATCGGACGCCCCATTGGGATAGCGCCAGTCGAGCCCTTCATAGGCGAGCCGCGACAGGCGTTGGCTTGGGGTCTCGGTCCCGGTGATCTCGGAGGGGTATTCGTAGCGCAGTTGATCCAGAGAGAATGTAAGGCTTTGCGCCAGTGCGCCCGCACGCTCCACGGCCGCGTGGTGGTTGGCAAAGAGGTGCAGCATCTCGGCTTCGCTGCGCAAGCGGCCTTCGCCATTGGCCAGGGCCGCGCGGCCCAGATCATCGACCCGCGTGCCGGTCCGGACGGCAGTCACCACATCGGCCAACTTGCGCCGTGCGCCGTGGTGCATGCGCGGGGCGGCGGAGGCCAGTGTGGGCAGGCCCAGATCCCGCGCCTGATCCGCGATCTGATCGAAGCGCGCAGCGTCCCGCCCATCATAGCGCGGCACCATCAGCACATGGACTTTCCCCGCAAAGCGGCGCGTCAACCGTCGCGCGGTTTGCAGCCAACCGCCCGCGCCGCCCTGCCCCGTTTGCGCCTGTGGCCAGAGCAGCAGGTGCAGGCCGATGCTGAATTCTTCAAGGTCTGCCAACTGGATATCGCAGCTGCCCTTTTCCGCCTTGAGTCGCCCCCGTGAAATGATCCGGCACAGGCTGCGCCAGCCGTCCCGATCCTGCGGCAGGACCGTGATCGGAGGCGCGTCGGACAAGACCAGCCGTGCGCCCGGGATCAGACGTGGGGTCGTGGTAATAGCGGCCTTTGGTGGTCGTGGCAGATGATCAGGCATGGGCGGACCGATCAGCCCATGGATGGCATCGAAGTCCTGCCGTTCCTTGACCGCGCGGGCAATCTTGCGGGCCTCGGTATGCGCCCGCACGATCCCCGCCACCGAATTGTCGTCGGCGATCGCAATCGCCTCCATCCCCAGCAGGGCGGCACGGCTGATATACTCCTCGGGGTGAGACGCCCCGGTGAGGAAGGTGAAATTCGACGTGATCGACAGTTCGCAAAACATCTGTGGCAGCAGATTCGGATGAGGGAGCGTGTAGTATATTCATGTTTTGTTCTTTTTTGAATGGGCGTATTTCAGGGGCTCTGCCCCCGGCGCGGACGCGCCTCCCCAGGGATTTTCTGGAACAGAGAAGGGGGACGGATGCGCATCAGTCGGGTCGAGTTTGACTCTGCCTTGGTGTCAGAAAGGGCAAAAGGAAACGGATCATGCCTGTTTTTCGCGCCATTTCAACTGAGATTGTCGATGCCTACCGGTCTGGTGGGCTCGATGTCTTTGGCAACATTCCAGAACGTCAGATATCGGATGGGAACGGGAATCCGTGTCGCCATTGTTTGCGCGAAATTCCCAAAGGGGTCGAAATGCTTGTCTCGGCGCTTAAACCATTCGCCGAGACGCAGCCCTATGCAGAGGTCGGGCCGATTTTCCTGTGTGCCGCGCCGTGCCAACGCGGCGGCGGCCCCGACGTATCTGAAATCCTGACCACGTCGCCGGACTACCTTGTCAAAGGCCATTGTGTGCAGGATCGTATCGTTTACGGCACAGGTGCTGTCATTGAAGCCCCTGAGATTACCGATCGGGTAAGCGAAATTCTTGCAGACCCTGGTGTCGCCTACATCCACATACGCTCTGCCCTCAATACCTGCTATCAGGTCCGCGTCGATCGGGACGACTAGGCTCTTGTCTGTGCGCTTGCATTGACGCATAAACGCGCTTGCAAACCGATCAGCCAAGGACGTGCCCGCAATGACCATCGACGCCCCGGAGACCAAGTTTGTCGACACCCACCGCGTGGCCTGCGATGGCGGAGAAGGCGCATTGGGCCATCCGCGCGTATGGTTGCAGATCCCCGAAGACAGTGGCTGGGTCGAGTGCCCCTATTGCGACTGCAAATATGTGTATGCCGACAAAGACAGCGCGGCCTGATCCACCGGATCTGGTCGACCGTTTCATGTGCGCATGCAAGGCGGTTGGAACACGCTGCAACCGTTGCGACCGGCGGCATCCGAAGCCCCGATTCTGCGCAAGGCACAAAAGCGCGAAGGCGCAGAGGAGATTGGCACGATGACACTTCAGTTTGGGAAAGGGTGTCACCTGCACCTGATCGACGGATCGGCCTTTATCTTTCGCGCTTATCACGCCCTGCCGCCCCTGACCCGCAAGTCGGATGGCCTGCCCATCGGGGCCGTGAGCGGCTTCTGCAACATGCTGCAGCGCTATGTCGAGGACAATAACGGCCCCGATGCGCCCACCCATGTGGCCGTTATCTTTGACAAGGGCAGCCACACGTTCCGCAATGACATGTACGACCAGTACAAGGCCAACCGCGAGGCCATGCCAGAGGACCTGCGCCCACAGATCCCGCTGACACGCCAGGCCACAGAAGCGTTCAACATCGCCTGCAAGGAAAAGGAAGGCTTTGAGGCCGACGACATCATCGCGACCCTTGCCGTGCAGGCCCGTGCCGCAGGCGGTCGCGTGACCATCATCAGCTCGGACAAGGACTTGATGCAATTGGTTGGCGGCGGCGTTGAAATGCTGGACGCGATGAAGAATCTACGCATTGACCGTGATGGTGTGCATGAAAAATTCGGTGTGTACCCCGAGCGTGTCGTCGATGTGCAGGCGCTTGCCGGTGACAGCGTCGACAACGTCCCCGGCGCGCCGGGGATCGGAATAAAGACCGCTGCGCTTTTGATCAACGAATACGGCGATCTAGATGCGCTGTTGGAGCGCGCGAGCGAGATCAAGCAGCCCAAGCGCCGTGAGACCCTGATCAACCATGCGGATCAGATTCGCCTCAGCCGTGATTTGGTGCGACTGGATGAAAATACGCCGCTGGACTTCACTCTCGATGATCTCGAAGTGCGCGATCCGATTCCGGACCAGTTGATGCCCTTCCTTGCGGAAATGGAATTTCGCACTCTGACCAGACGCATCGCTGAAAAGCTCGGCGTGGACGCACCCGAAATCAAGGACGTCGCGCCCGAAGCCGCGGCGGGTGCACCGGACGCGCCTGACTTTGAAAACGCCACCTATGTGCAGGTCAGTGACGCGGCCGCCCTGCAAACCTGGATCGATCTGATCTATGAGCGCGGCTATGTCGCCGTGGACACCGAAACCACTGGCCTCGATGAGATGACCGCCAATCTGGTAGGTATCTCGCTGGCGGTCGAGCCGGGCCATGCCTGCTATATTCCGCTGACCCATAAGCTGGGAGGCGATGACCTCTTTGGTTCCGATGATCTGGCCGAGGGGCAGATGCCGCTTGAGACGGCCTTGGACATGCTGACCCCGGTTCTGGAGGACGACAGCATCCTCAAGATCGGTCAGAACATGAAGTACGACGCCAAGATCTTTGCCCAGATCGGCATTACCGTCGCCCCGATCGACGACACCATGCTGATGTCCTATGCGATGCATGCGGGCCTGCACAATCACGGTATGGACACGCTTTCGGATCGCTATCTGGGGCACACGCCGATCCCGATCAAGCCGCTGCTTGGCTCCGGTAAAACGGCCAAGACCTTCGATCAGGTCCCTGTCGAGGATGCCGTGAAATATGCCGCCGAAGACGCCGACATCACCTTGCGTTTGTGGCAGCAATTCAAGCCGCAATTGCACCGTGCCCAAGTGACCCGTGTCTATGAGGCCCTTGAGCGGCCCATGGTACCCGTTCTGGCCAACATGGAACGGTCGGGGATCAAGGTGGACCGCGATACGCTGTCGCGCATGTCCAACGCCTTTGCCCAGAAGATGGCAGGGCTGGAAGACGAGATCTACGAGATGGTGGGACGGCGATTTAACGTCGGCTCCCCGGCTCAAGTCGGAGAGATCCTGTTTGACGAGATGGGTCTGGACGGCGGCAAAAAGGGCAAGACCGGCAAATACGCGACCGGCGCAGATGTGCTCGAAGACCTCGCGACAGAGCATGAACTGCCCGCCCGCGTGCTGGACTGGCGGCAACTTTCGAAACTGAAATCGACCTATACGGATGCGCTTCAGGATCATATCAACCCTGATACGGGGCGTGTGCACACATCCTATTCCATCGCCGGCGCGTCCACCGGGCGGCTCGCCTCGACCGACCCGAACCTGCAAAATATCCCGATCCGGACCGAAGAAGGGCGGCGCATCCGCGAGGCTTTTGTCGCTGAAGAGGGCAAGACATTGGTGGCGCTGGATTACAGCCAGATCGAGTTGCGCATTCTGGCCCACATCGCTGATATTTCGGAGCTGAAACAGGCCTTTGCCGATGGGATCGACATCCACGCGCTGACCGCCTCAGAGATGTTTGACGTGCCACTGGACGAGATGACTTCGGATGTGCGCCGCAAGGCCAAGGCGATCAACTTTGGTGTGATCTATGGCATTTCCGGGTTCGGGCTCGCGCGCAACCTGCGCATTCCGCGGTCCGAGGCGCAGGGCTTCATCGATCGCTATTTCGAACGGTTCCCTGGCATCCGGACCTATATGGACGACACCAAGGCCTTTGCCAAAGAGCACGGGTTTGTTCAGACCCTCTTTGGTCGGCGCATCCACACGCCCGAGATTGCTTCCAAAGGCCCCCGCGCCGGGTTCGCCGCCCGCGCCGCGATCAACGCGCCCATTCAGGGCACTGCCGCCGATGTGATCCGGCGCGCGATGATCCGGATGCCAGCCGCGATTGCGGATTTACCGGCGACGATGCTGTTGCAGGTCCATGACGAACTGCTCTTCGAGGTCGAAACGGACGCTGCGGATGATCTGACCAAGGTTGCCACAAACGTGATGGAAGGGGCCGCAGACCCGGTCGTGAAACTCGACGTCAAGCTGACGGTCGATGCCGGACGCGGGCAGAATTGGGCCGAAGCGCATTGAGGCCCCCCGTCAAAGCGCGGCGATCGAATCGGTGATTTATTCAGGTGCTGTGATGGCCGCCACCAATCGGCGTGCCAGCGGTGCCACAAACAGGACCGCCGGAAAGGCAACAGCCCAACTGGGCAACCACCCGCCGATCCACTGACCAAAGAACCCCGGGACAAATCCGATCGCCAAAACCGTCGAAATGCCTGAGACCAGAAACGACATTAGACCGCTCAGAAAAAACCCGAAGGCGATGTGAGAATAGCGGGCAGGGATCACGGAACACCTCGTTGCATCGAATGAGGTTTTTCTAAAGCCACTGCCCCAGAATGAAAAGCGCATCCGTCCGCACCATCACCGCATCCAATCAAGGCCGGTTTCCGTGCGCCCCTCGGGCGTGTACTCCGCACTGACCCAGCCTTCGTAATCAGACGCCTCAATCGCGGCGAAGAGGGCTGGGAAATCCACATTTCCCTTGCCCGGCGCTGTGCGTCCGGGTGCGTCGCCAATCTGGATATGGCGGATCAGCGGGCGCATATCGTGAAAGGTGGCGACAGCGTCACCTGTGATTATCTGGGCGTGATAGCTGTCATATTGCAGGGCCACATTCGGCGCGCCTACGGCATCAATGATCTCTGCGGCCAAGTCGAAACGCGACAGGAAGCAGCCCGGATTGTCTTGGGTATTCAAAGGTTCCAACGTCAGGCAAAGTCCGTCTGGCAATTGTTTGGACGCGCGTTTGAGATTGGCAATCATCGCGGCCATGGCGACATCGCCCGCGCCTGGACCACTCATCACTTGAATATAGGTCGCACCCAGAGCTTGGGCATAACGGACAGCGCGGCGCATATCGAAATCGAACCGCGCTTCGCCGTTGATTGTGGCGGCAAAACCCCGCGCTCCTCCTGTGTAATTCGGCCCCGGTGCATCGAGCAAGATCATCTGCAATCCGTTGCGGCGCAATGCACGTTGGGTTTCGGGTGCCGCAACGTCATAGGGCTGCAACACTTCAACAGCCCCAAATCCGGCTTCGGCGGCCGCGTCAAAGCGGTCGAGATAGGGGAGTTCGGCCCAAAGATGCGTCAGGTTCGCGGCAAATTTCAACATGATCGCAGACTATCGCGCGTTGGCCGCACACACCATCAAAACGTCCTGGATAGCCGCGCCAAGCAATGCCACTGCACTCATTGCGCGCAGGGCGGAGGACGCCTCCGCCTTACAGGACGCCGCCAAAGGCAGTGTCACGCCCGTAAGGCGCACCCCCGGTTCGCCATACTCAGGGCAATTCTGCCGACGGTATGATCCCGAAAAACTGACCGCCTGACCAAACACCGAACCAACCATCGTGATGTACGCCAAGGTCGACCAAACGATAGAAACTCTTGCGATCGATCAATGCCTCCAAATCGGCGCGGATCAGAATGTAGGGTGACGGCTCCCCTGTTTCAGGATCACGTTCAACCCGGATCGGATGATCCGGCCCGGCAACGGCACTATCCTCCACATGGGTCACAAAGCGCAAATCCTGCGCCTCCCCTTCGCCCAACGGTTCGAAATCAATCGCCACAAAAGGCGCGTCATCGACCGTGATTCCGACCTTCTCAACAGGGGTCACAAGATAGTATTTGCCGTCTTCCCGCTTGAGAATCGATGAGAACAATTTGACCAATCCGGGCCGTCCGATGGGCGTGCCCTGGTAAAACCACGTCCCGTCGCGGGCAATCCGCATATCCAGATCCCCGCAAAACGGCGGGTTCCACAGGTGCACAGGCGGCAAACCGCGTGTTTTTGTGGCATTGATCGACGCTACAAGGCCTTCTGCATCGGGTGTCACGGTTTTTTGTCCGCTCATATGTTTTGCCATTCCGCGTTGTAGAGATAGGTTACACCAAATCATATATGTTTGATGAAAGAGAAGTCATGACCGACGCAGAAGACCTTGTGACCGAAATCGAGGCGCTCGAGGCCAAATTGGCCGAGGCCAAGGCCTCCATCACCCGCCGCTTCATCGGCCAGGAACGGGTTGTCGATCTGTCACTCACGGCACTTTTATGTGGCGGGCACGGATTGCTGATTGGCCTGCCCGGTCTGGGCAAGACCCGTCTGGTCGAAACGCTCAGCACCGTGATGGGCCTTGATGGCAGCCGTATCCAGTTCACACCCGACCTGATGCCTGCGGATATACTTGGCTCCGAGGTGCTGGACACCACCGAAGACGGTACCCGCGCGTTTCGGTTCGTGCCCGGACCGGTGTTCTGTCAGTTGCTGATGGCAGACGAGATCAACCGCGCCTCGCCCCGCACGCAATCGGCGCTGTTGCAGGCCATGCAGGAAAAAACAGTGACCGTTGCGGGCGAAGACCGCCCCCTTGGCGTGCCGTTTCACGTGTTGGCCACGCAAAACCCGATCGAACAGGAGGGCACCTACCCCCTGCCAGAAGCGCAACTTGACCGCTTCCTCGTTCAGATCGATGTCATGTATCCCGACCGCGCTACCGAGCGCGACATCCTGTTGGCGACAACCGGGATCGCGGATGAAAAGTCGGTTCAGGTCTTCTCCGACGGTGAATTGCTGGCGGCCCAAAAGGTGCTGCGTCGTATGCCCGTCGGCGAAAGTGTCGTGGAAATGATTCTTGATCTGGTGCGGGCGTTCCGTCCTGGCGAGGCGGACGCCCCCGAAAAAGTTCGTGAGACCGTCGCATGGGGCCCCGGCCCGCGTGCGGCACAGGCCTTGATGCTGGCCGTGCGTGCCCGTGCCCTGTTGCAGGGCCGATTGGCCCCATCCGCCGAGGACGTAATCGATATGGCCCGCCCCGTTCTCACCCACCGCATGGCGCTGAACTTTGCCGCCCGCGCGCGGGGCGACAGCCTGTCCGACCTGATCGACGAAACCGCAGCCAATCTGAGCCGCCGCGAGGCCGCTGCGTGATCAAGCCCCTTGCCCTGCGCGAAAAGGCAGAGACGCAGGCCGCGCGCCTGCCGGCCCTGCTTGCGCGTGCCGAACATCTGGCGGGCGCTGTCCTGCTGGGTGAGCATGGCCGCCGTCGCGCTGGGATGGGGGATGATTTCTGGCAATACCGTCCGGCTCAGGTGGGCGACAGTCTGCGCATGATCGATCATCGCCGCAGTGCGATGGGCGACGTTCAGTTCGTGCGCGAACGGGAATGGCAGATTGCACAATCGGTGATGCTTTGGGTGGATCAGGGGGCCTCGATGCGCTTCGCCTCAACCCCCGATCTGGGGACCAAGGCCGAACGGGCCCGGGTGCTGGGGCTGGCTCTGTCCATCCTGCTGATCCGGGGCGGTGAACGCGTCGGGTTGACCGGCACACGCCTGCCCCCACGCCGGGGAAATGCTCAGGTTCTGCGCCTTGCGGAAATGTTTTCGGAAGACGCAGAAGAAGATTACAGCCCGCCCGAGCACCGCGCCATGATCCCTCACGCCCGCGCCGTGTTTATCTCGGATTTCATGGGCGACATCGACGCGGTCCGCACCGCCTTGACCAAAGCCGCTGACCGGGGCGTGCGCGGCATCCTCTATCACGTGCTTGATCCGGCGGAAGAGGCCTTTCCCTTCCGGGGTCGCACCATTTTTCACAGTGTGGGCGGCACATTGGAGCATGAAACCTTGAAGGCTTCCGACTTGAAAGACCGCTATCTCGAACGTCTGGCCGAACGCAAAGCCGAGTTGCAACAGCTTTGTTCCGTGGCAGGTTGGCAATACGGCCTGCATCATACCGGATCGTCTGCGCAGTCGGGCCTGTTGTGGCTGTGGCGTGCCCTTGACGGCGGAAGGGCCAGCGCATGACCTTATTTGGTGCTATCGGTTTTGCCGCCCCCTGGTTGCTGACGGCCCTGATCGCTTTGCCGATCCTGTGGTTTATCCTGCGTGCAATACCGCCCGCCCCCATCCGCCAGCGCTTTCCAGGCGTTGCGTTGCTTTTAGGTCTCAAGGATGACGAGGCAGTCTCGGATCGCACGCCCTGGTGGTTGCTTTTGCTGCGCATGCTGGCCGTTGCCGCGATGATCATCGGGTTGGCAGGCCCCGTCCTCAATCCTTCGGATACCGCTGAAGACGGCGACGGCCCCTTGCTGATCGTGCTTGATGGCAGTTGGGCGGGCGCGGGCCAGTGGCCGCGCCAGATGCAGGCAGTCGAGGCAGAGTTGCGCCGCGCAAGTGTGGCAGGGCGGGAAGTCGCGATTTTCCAACTGACCATGCCCGAAGCGACCGTTTTTCAGGCCGCAAATACGTTGATTTCGCGCCTGCCGGGGATCATGCCGACGCCTTGGCAACCGGGAGACCCGAATACGGCACTGGAATTTTTGCCCGACGGTGGGTTCGAAACGGTTTGGTTCAGTGACGGGTTGGACTATGGATCTCAGCCCCCCCTGCTTGAAGCGCTAGAGGCGCGCGGGGATGTGCGCGTCGTGCAATCGGCCTCGAACGTCGTGGCTCTTGCTCCCGCAGCCTATGTGGACGGCGTTGTCGAATTGACCGCATTGCGCGCGCTGCCCGGACAGGAACAAGCGCTGAACGTCCTTGCCCAGGGCCGCGACCCGGCGGGTAATGCCGCAATGCTGGCCACGGCCACTGCCGTCTTTGCCCCCGGAGATACGGAGGCGCAAACGTCATTGTCCTTGCCCGCCGAATTGCGCGCCCGCGTCACCCGGTTCGAGGTGCAGCGCGCCCGCTCTGCCGGAGCCGTCACGCTCGTGGACGACAGCCTGCGACGCCGCGAAGTGGCTTTGATCGCGGGCCGTGATGGGCGCGAGGGCCTCGAGTTGTTGTCGCCTTTGCACTACCTTGAACGGGCGCTGGCCCCGACCGCCGATTTGTTGAATGGCGCGCTCAGTGACGTGTTGCCCGCCAATCCAGATGTCATCATCCTTGCGGATGTGGCAACACTGGCTGAAGGCGAGGCTGAAGCCATTTCGGACTGGGTCGACAACGGCGGCCTGTTGGTCCGCTTTGCCGGGCCGCGTGTCGCTGCCAGCGACATCAGCCGCAGCGTCGAGGATCCGCTGATGCCGGTGCGCCTGCGCTCTGGCGGGCGCAGCGTCGGTGGCGCGATGAGCTGGGGCTCGCCCAAGGCGCTGGCCCCGTTCCGCGAAGGGTCACCTTTCTTTGGCCTGGCACTGCCCGAAGACGTGGTCGTGACGGCACAGGTGATGGCGCAGCCCGACCCGACGCTGGCCGATCGCGTGATTGCGGAGTTGACCGACGGCACGCCGCTGGTGACCCGCAAACGCAGTGGGCAGGGACAGATTGTCCTGTTTCATGTGACCGCCAACGCCGAATGGTCTTCGCTTCCGTTGTCAGGACTGTTCGTCGAAATGATGGAACGGCTGGCGATTTCATCCACCGGCGCAAGCCCTGCCGCCGAAGACCTTGAGGGCACGATCTGGACCCCGCAAATCGTAATGGACGGCTTTGGTGCACTGACGGATGCGGGCGCGATGCCCGGCGTCCCGGGCCCGCAACTTGTCACCGACCCGGCCAGCCCCTCCTTGCTGCCCGGAGTCTACACATCCGGTGATCGCAGCCTTGCGCGCAATGTTTTGACCGCCGACGCGGTTCTGGAACCCGCTGTTTGGCCACCGCGCATCCCCGTCTCCGGGTTGACCGTTGTGCCCGAGCAACCTTTGGGCGGCATTTTGCTGGCCGCATCCATCGCGCTGTTGCTGCTGGACGTCATCGCATCGCTGGCCTTGTCTGGTCGCCTGACGGGCGGCATCCGCGCCAGTCGGACCGCGGCGATCGGTGCGCTGTTGCTCCTCACTTTCCCCACACCCTATGCCGACGCCCAGCAAAGTGCCGACGGGGAAATTCGCGCTGCTGCCGAAGTCGTGTTGGCCTATGTCATAACCGGTAACCCAGACGTGGACGAAATTTCCGAAGCGGGCCTGCGCGGCCTGTCCGACACGCTGTTTTTCCGCACATCCGTGGAACCGGACCAGCCCATTGGCGTGAACCTCGAAACCGACGAGCTTGCCTTTTTCCCGATGCTTTACTGGCCGATTACGCCGGATCAGCCCCGCCCGTCGCAAGAGGCCTACGCCAAGCTGAATGATTACCTGCGGTCCGGCGGGTTGATCCTGTTCGACACGCGCGACGCGGATGTGGCAGGCTTTACCAGCAACAGCCCGAATGGTCGCAAACTGCGCGATCTGGCCGCTGCACTGGACATCCCGGCGCTTGAACCTGTGCCACGCGACCATGTGCTGACCCGTACCTTCTACTTGTTGCAGGACTTCCCGGGGCGCCACATGAATAGCGAGGTCTGGGTTGAAGCCGCGCCCCCCGGGGCGGAACAGGTCGAAGGCATGCCGTTTCGCAACCTCAATGACGGTGTCACGCCGGTTGTGATTGGCGGCAACGATTGGGCCGCGGCATGGGCCGTCACTGAGACAGGGCAACCCTTGCTGCCCGTTGGCCGTGGTTTTGGCGGCGAGCGGCAACGCGAGTTGGCCTACCGCTTTGGAGTCAATCTGGTCATGCATGTGCTGACTGGGAATTACAAAAGCGATCAGGTTCATGTGCCTGCGTTGCTGGATCGGCTGGGCCAATGACCGGAACCGTACTGTTTGACCCGCTTCTGCCGTGGCCCGTTCTTGCCATTTTGGCCGTTGTCGTGATTGGCGGCGTGGTCCTTGCCTTGATGCGGGGGCTGAGCGGGTGGGCCTTGCGCGGTCTGGCGGGCCTTGTGGTGCTGGCCGCCCTCACCGGCCCTGCCTTCCAACAAGAAGACCGCGCGCCCCTGACCGATATCGTGATCCTTGCCGAAGACCAGAGCGCAAGCCAACGTCTGACCGACAGGCCCGCGCAAACCGCTGACGCCGTCGCAGCATTGACCACGGCGCTGTCGGCGCGTGAAGGCACCGAAGTGCGTCAGGTCACCGTGCCCGATGGCGAAGAAGATGCAGGCACCCGGTTGATGGCAGCCATCTCCGACGCGCTGGCCGAAGAGCCGCGCGCGCGGATCGCAGGCATCATCGCGCTCAGTGACGGACAGGTGCATGACGCTGATCTGCCGGTGGATCTGCCCGCTCCCATGCATGTTTTGCTGACCGGTCGGGAGACCGATTGGGATCGGCGCCTGCTGGTGCAGAACGCACCCGCCTTTGCGATCATCGGCGAACCTGTCACGCTGACCCTGCGCATCGAAGACAGCGGGGCCGCCCCAACGGAAACCGGCCTTGCGCCTTTGGATATCTCGGTCGATGGCGCGCCTGCACAGCGCTTTAATGTCCGCATCGGCGAAGACATCACCCTGCCCATCACCCTGCCCCATGGCGGGCGCAATGTGATCCAGTTCACGGTGCCCGAGGCGGACGGAGAGTTGACGGACCGCAACAATACAGCCCTGATCCAGATCAACGGCATCCGGGACCGCCTGCGCGTGCTTTTGGTGTCGGGAGAACCGCATGCCGGCGGCCGTACGTGGCGCAACCTGCTGAAATCAGACAGTTCTGTCGATCTGGTCCACTTCACCATCCTGCGCCCGCCTGAAAAGCAAGACGGCGTACCGGTTGGGGAGTTGTCGCTGATCGCGTTTCCCACCCGCGAACTCTTTCTGGAAAAGATCGATGACTTCGATCTGATCATCTTTGACCGTTACAAGCGGCGCGGTATTCTGCCCGCTCTCTACCTCGACAACGTGGCGCGGTACGTGCGCGATGGCGGGGCGGTTCTGGTCGCGGCAGGCCCGGATTTTGCCGGGGCCGACAGCCTCTTTCGTTCGCCATTGGGTGCGGTCATCCCCGCACAGCCCTCCGCGCGCGTCCTCGAAGAAGCGTTCCGCCCGGTCGTATCGGATATTGGCGAACGCCATCCGGTGACCACAGGCATGCCCGGCGCCGGGGATTGGGGACGCTGGCTGCGCCAGATCGACGTCGACCCCCGAACCGGCTCCGTGGTGATGGAAGGTATCGATGACCGCCCCCTGCTCATCCTTGATCGTGTGGAACAGGGCCGCGTGGCGCTTTTGGCATCGGATCACGCATGGCTCTGGAATCGTGGTTACGAAGGGGGCGGGCCGCAACTGGAACTGTTGCGCCGCCTCGCCCATTGGATGATGAAAGAACCGGAGCTGGAAGAAGAAGCCCTGACCGCCACGGCGACCGGCCAAAGCATGCGCATCGTCCGGCGCACTTTGTCCGAAGAGGTTCCGCCGGTGACGATCACGGGCCCGGACGGAACGGAGACCATACTGGATCTCGACGCCGTCGCTCCGGGTCAGTTTGCCACGCGCTTTGAAGGGCCTGAGATCGGTCTTTATCGCCTGGAGAACGGCGACCAGACTGCTGTCATCGGCCTCGGCCCCGCCGCTCCGCGTGAATTTGAGGCAACCATAGCAACCGCCTCAGTCATGGCAGACCGCGTTGCAGCGACGCAAGGAGGCATTCTTCGGCTGGAAGAGGGCACACCGCGCATTCGCACGGTCCGCGAAGGACGGCCGGCAGCTGGGCGCGGCTGGATCGGTATCACACCACGCGGCGCTTACGAGACGCAGGATGTCCGACAATCGGCGCTGTTGCCGCCCTGGCTCGTACTCTTACTGGCCGCTTCTTTCATAACAGCCGCCTGGTTGCGTGAAGGCCGACGCTAAGCCTGCCACGATGTGCGCGGTTTGTCCGCGTGAGGTCAGGGGCGGATCTCGACCTGAGAAGAAACGGACTGTCCCGCGGCATCGACGACCGCAATCCGGGTAAAACCCGGACCCAATCGTCCAATATCCACCAAACGCTCCCGAACGCCGGTTGCGGCGGGCGCACCGTTTATCAAAATGGTGAGCGGCAGGGTTCCGCCTTCGACCTTCAGAAAGGTATCGGGCTGGGCCAGAATTGCGCCGTCAGGAGGAAACACCAATCGAGGACCGCGCTGTTTCATATCCCGAGGACCGAACCGACGCAGGTTTTGCGGCAAGTCCGAGGTCGCGCGCATCAGAGTATCTGCGGGCGGCGGCGGCGGTGCGTCGTAAATCGGCTTGAGCCGCCCGAATGCTTCGAACAGGATCGGCGCCGCATGATCGCCCCCGAACGCTCCCGGCACGGGCGTCCCGTCCGGCCGACCCATCCAGACGCCGATCACATGCGTTCCGTCATATCCAAGCGCCCAGGCGTCCCGGTGCCCGTAGGACGTGCCGGTCTTGTAGGCCAAACCACCAAGAGCACCCGTTGGCGGCGCAATGCCGCGCAGAATATCGCCCACCTGCCATGCCGCGCGAGGCGCAATGATCTGGGCACCGGGCATGCGGGCTGGTGCCGTATCGGCCAGATCCTGCGCCCGTCCCAACCGCGCGAGACCCGCATAGACCGTCACCATATCCTCAAGACTCAACCCGACCCCTCCCAAGGCAACCGCCAGACCCGGCACGCCGCCGGGCAGCTCGGGCTTGGCTCCGAACCGACGGAGCGTGACCATCAGCCGTTCCGGCCCCAGTGCGTGCGTCAATGCAACCGGTGGAATGTTCAGCGACAGGCCGAGCGCCTGGCGGGCCGTGACATCGCCACGAAACTGGCCGTCAAAGTTTTGCGGCGCATAGCGACCAAACCGCGTGGGTCGGTCCGCAAAGATCATCTCGGGGTGAGCAAGCCCGCGATCAAAGGCCAAGGCATAAATGACGGGTTTCAGGGTCGATCCGGGCGAACGTTTGGCCCGCGTCATGTCCACATATCCCAAAGCGCCCGAGGCGTCCGTATAATGCGGCGCGCCGACGCGGGCCCGCACCTCGCCGCTTTGGTGATCCGCCACCATGATCGCCAGCGACACGCCTGAAGGCTGATCCGCGATGTGCCTGCGGGCCAATGCCTCCATCTGTGACTGCAGTCCGGCGTCCAAAACCGTGTCAAAACGTCGGTTGAGCGGATCATCGGCCACAAGCGCATCCGCCAGATGCGGCGCAAGACGGGGCAGAGGCCGCATCTCGCGCGGCACCCGCGCGGTGACCGGATCTGCGCCGACGCGCGCAAGCACACGGTCACGCGCCGATCGGGCCGCCTCGGGATGTCTGTCGGGGCGGCGTGCCTCGGGCGATTGTGGAAGTGCAATCAAGAGCGCGGCTTCGGACGGCGACAGGCGCCTTGGCTCTTTGCCGAACCAGATGTAGGACGCACTGCGCACCCCTTCAATCCGCCCTCCATAAGGCGCGTGTTGCAGGTAAAGGTGCAGAATTTCGTCCTTGCTGAGCTTGCGTTCCAACGCCCATGCGAGCCGCATTTGCCGCAACTTGCCTTTGATCGAACCGGTGCCCGAGTTTTCCAGCAGGCGCGCCGTCTGCATCGTCAACGTAGAGCCCCCCGAAACGACGCGCCCGGACCAAAACGCCTGCCCCACAGCGCGGGCCATCGCCCACCCATCGACACCGTTATGGGACCGGAACCGCTTGTCCTCATAAGCGATCAGCATATCGATCATATCGGGATCAACGCCGCCGCTTGGGACGGCCAGACGGATGCGGCCATCCTCGACTGCAAAGAGACGCATGACCGCGCCGTTCCGGTCGTGCATCTCGACTGAAGTTTCGGTCAGCGTCTGCGGCAGCTTTGTCCGCGCGACCCAACCGTCCCAACCGTCACGAGCCGCTGCGGTCGCCATCAGCAGCGCCGCCAAGGCCATCAAAGGCCAGTGCAGCCTCATTCCGTGACCGTGGTCGCGCCCGTCCCGGTGATCGCGCGATATTCAGGGCGGTACATATCCTCAACCAAAGCGGCCGGGTGGTGAAAAATACCGGGACTGACGGCGCGCGCCACATAGGCGAGGGTAAAGGGCATGCTGTCGCGTTGATTGACCGCCGCGATGAACCTGTCCGTGCGGAATTCGGCGTGCTCGGCTTCGGTCAGGTTCAGCCAGTCCAGAGCCCGCACATCGCCCGCGCGAAGCACGTTGGGATTGTCGATCTCGATCCCTGCGGGCAGCGGATCATCCACGATCAGGCGTGCCCCCACCTCTTCGAACGGGGTCACGCGCAGCACGACGACACGCCGCTCGCCGACGGTCCATGGCCCTTCGACCCGCTGGCCATTCAGGTCATAGGTTTCGCGCGTGATCGCATAACCATAACCTCCGGCCTCCGGAGCGACATCGGGCACGCCGTAAGTGGTCAGCGTGACGTCTTGCGGCCTGCCGGAAACATTGCGGATGACCGACACCGGGTCACCTTCTGCGCGGGTCTGCACCAGCGGTCCGCTGACAGGTACATCATCCAGCGACAAGGTGGCAGGGCCAGCCGATGTACGCACAGCTTGCGCCGCCATCAGAACTTGTGCGGCCTCCTGCGTGGAAAAGCGCCCGGTGTGATCCGTGATGGATTGCGCCAAGGCCGTGCGGTCGATGCGCGTGCTGTCTGCCTCTGCCGCCAGATACAACAAACCGGCCCTATCCCGCAGCGGTGACCCGAAGTCCTCACGCCACGTCGTGGAATTGAACGTCTCGGTCCGCGCCAGATCCTCAGCCAATCCAAACATGCGGTCCGCCCGCGTTTGCTCGCCATAGCTTGCCAAGGCTGCCCCCAATTGACCCCGTGCCAAGGACGTTGCAAAGGCTTCCGCCTTGGCGTCAGCATAATATCGCAGATCACCTATTGCCGCAGCACCTTCGCGGGCCAGAACCCAGAGGGCATAGGCGATATCTTCGCCGCCGCTGTCAAAATCCGGGGCATAGTTGATCCGGTTACGCAGATTGTCCAAAGCCAGCCGCATCGCGACGTCGGGCACACGGTACCCTTTGGCCTGCGCCTGGCTGAGGAAATCGGTGACATAGGCATCCAGCCAAAACGCGCCGCTCTGCGCGCTCCAGAGGCCGAATGCGCCGTTGCTGGCCTGACGGGTGAGGACTTGGGCAATCGCGGTTTCGATGCGGTCGCCGATCCCTTCGATCCCGGCGGCCCCTGCCACGTTCGGCAGATACAACAGCGGCAGTGCCGCAGACGTGACCTGTTCGGTGCAGCCATAGGGGTATCGATCCAGCTGCCGCAACAGGGCGGGCATATCAAAACGCGCCAAAGGCCCGGCCGACAAGGTGGCCCGCGCCGATGCCGGACGCAGATTGGCAAAGACATTGTTGTCAAAGGTGAAGACCTCCCCCGCCCCAAGACTGAAGCGGCGGGTGCTGGCGATGATCGGATCGGTCGATCGCACGCCAAGGGTCAAGACCTTCGTCAGCGCTGTGCCGTCAGGCAAAGTCAGTGCGACGCTGATCTGGTGATCGCCAACTTCATTTACAGACAGCGCGATTGGGACACGGACGGTTGCGCCTTCGGTCAGGTCGATCTGGCCCGGCACCGGTCCGAGAACCAAGCCTTCGGCTGCCACAGTCAGCGCCATTGGGCCCGTGGCCCCTTCGGCATGCACGAAATCCAGCATCAGCCGACTTTCATCCCCCGGCGCCATAAACCGCGGCAATGCCGCGGAGATCACCACCGGATCACGCGCCAGCATGTCCTGTGTGGCCTGCCCCACTCCGGTATCAGACCATGCCACGGCCATCAGGCGGATCGTTCCGTTGAAGTTTGGACGCGGGATGGAAACCGTTGCCCTGCCGTCCGGCCCGACCCTTACCGGCCCATGGAAACTGGCCATCACCGCTTCGGTCGGCGGTGGGCTTTGCCGTTGCATTCGGTTGCCCGCATCACCGCCGGACCGGACTTGCCCCATGGCCCCGCCGCGCCCGTCGATCAAACGACCATACATGTCACGCAGTTCCACGCCGAGGCGACGCTGACCGAAGTAATGGGCTTGCGGGTCCGGAGCCTCAAAGCCGGTCAGATTGAGAATACCCACATCGACAGCGGCCAGCGTGACATAGCCGGGCGTCTCGCCGAGGCCATCAACGCGAATATCGACCATCGTCTCGCCCGCCTGACCGCTCACAATCGTCGGCGCGTTGATCCGGACGTTCAAGGCCTTGTCTCCGGGATCGACGGAAGCGTGCGCCAGACCCAGCACACGGGCCGGACCAAAATCGTCTGCGGAGGTTCCCCGCAGAATTGACGCGGTGACATATGCACCCGTGCCCCAGCTTTCGGTCACCTCAAGCGGGATCACGCTCTCTCCCGCTGTTACCGGTATTGACTGGCGCGCGATCACACCGTCAGACAGGACCGTCACAAGCGCCACGCCGTCAAAGGGTGGCACCAGACGCAGTTGCGCCACATCGCCAAGCTCATAGCTGGCCGCGTCAAGCGACAGCACCAGGCGATCCGGCGTCGCGGCACTGTCTGTGCCGCCATACCACCCGGCAGAAAAGGCAACGGAGCTTGCCGTGTACCGGCCGCCCGTCCGCTCGACGACCAACTCATAGTCACCCCAGTCCGTCGATGTCTCAAACGCGATTGGGGTATCCGTCAAGGTCAATTCACCGCGTCCGACGCGGACCCTGCGGGTGATCGGCTCCCAGTTCCAGTTGCCATAGAGCTGATACCACTGGTAGCGCGTTTCGATCCGGTTGACCGTCCATTGCACCGGAACAGGAGCATCGGCACCCACGGCCACGAGGTCGAACTGTGCCGTGCCGCCTTCGGGCAGAATGTCGTCGAACGTAGGGCGAATACCGATCAGCGGGCCTTGCGGCGCGACCGGGCGCGTGATGCTCCGTTCAACGGGACGACCTGCTCCATCCGAAACGCGGATCGTCAAATCTGCTTCCAGCAGAATTTCCTCGACGTCGATCTCGGGCCAGTCCAGCGGCACCGCGGCAAGACCTGCCGCGTCCGTTCGCCGGGTCTCAAGATTTGATCGGCGCGCGGAGAATGCCCCGTCATAGCGCCCAAAGCGGTAACCGGGCCATCCCTCGATTTCTGTCCGGCGGCGCAGCGTCAGATCCCCTTCAACAGGCAAATCAGCACCGGCGGCGCCAAAGAGATAACGCGCTTCGACGGCCAGATCGTAGCGCCCGCCCAACTGCAAATCGCTTTCGGGCAGGGTCAGGTCAACGTCGATCCGTTCCGGAACGAAGTCTTCGACCAAGACCGTCCGACTGGCCAGCGGCGGAGCTTGCAGGTCACTCTTGAGGTCAATCCGCCAGGTGCCACGCGGCACGCTCGCGCCAATCGGCAGGTTGAGCACATGCCCGCCAGCCCGGTCCTGGGTGCTGACCGTCCGGCTGTATTCCACGCCATCCGGACGGCTGAGGATCGCTGTGATCGGCAAGCCCGGAATGGCCGACACCGTGCCGGTCCGGGCCAAAGCGGTCACATGGATTGTCGCACCGGGGCGGTAAGCACCACGATCCGTCGTCACAAACAAATCGATGGGCGGCGCAGGTGGGCGCCCCTCGACGCCGCGATCCGACAGATCGAAAGCCGGGTCGGTCAGCGGCAGGAATACGAAATCATCTTCCGTCTCGACCTGTAGCAAGGCCGGCGCCGATGCGCCGTTGCCCCGTGTCAGACCCGCCGGAAAGGTCGCAAAGCCATCTGAGTCCGTTTCCGCAACCCCCAAAACCGCGTTTGCACGCGAGATCAGCCGAACCGTGGCAGCAGGGACAGGCCCTGCGTCACCAAGCCTGCGCACGGCTGCCGTCAGCCCATCTGTCCCTTGCCAAGTGGTTAACCCCAGATCGGACAGGACAAACCACTGACTGGCCGTTGCGGCATCGTTGGGGTCTGCCCCCGACGGACGCGCCATCAACACATATACGCCGGGCGCCTGATCCTTGATTGCATCGCCCAGCGGCAATCGCGTCCGCATTTCGGCGTTGAGATCGTTTTGAACGTCGCCGGTGCCGCGCCAAATCTCCTCCGCAATCTCTTCGTTAAAGTCAGAGAGCTGCCATTGCGCCAAGGGACGCCCGAACAAACCATCGCGCATCGCGCGGACCAGATTGCGATCACTGACCCGGCTGAGGGTGAGCGTGACACTGTCGAGGTTCACCGTCTCAATCGGTACCGCAGCGGCACTGCTCCGCGGTAAGACATAACTGCGGCCCGGAAAGCGGACCAGCGGAGACCGGTCCCGGACATAAAGGTCTAAATCCATGTCGCGGCTCAGTGTTTCGCCGCTGGCCGATGGCAGACCCGAGCGGAACGTGACCCGGTAGCGTTCCCCGTGGCGCACCCCATCGATGCACAGATCGCGGTTGTCGGCCTGCACCACCACCCCCTCGGCGTCTATGCGCACAAAGGGCTCGTAATCGACACCGGCCTGAACCAGGGGTTCGGAAAACGTGGCGCAGATCCGCGGTGCAGCACTGTCACTCTGAACCTCATGATCGACAATGCGGAACCCGTATTTGCCAATGGCATCCTCCAGCGCGGTCGCAATATCGTCGCGCGGCTGGATCGACTGGGCCAGACGCAGGACGCTTAACATGTCGCGGCCTCGCTGGTTCGCCTCGAGCGCCTCTGCCAGAGTGCTCAAAGATGATGTCTGGGAGCCGGGCGTCGTCGCACGCAAATAGGCGTTGATGGCCGCCGGGACGGCTTCGGACCGTGCAGTGCGGCGTTGAGACGCCGAAACCGTGTCCGAAAGGCGCAGCGAAATGTAGGCATAGCGCGCCCAGAGATCGGGTGTGTCTCCAAGCGCCACGGCCGCCCCGATCCACCGCAGCGCCGCAACGCGATTGCCCTGCTGCCATTCGGATCGTGACGCATCGGCCAGCGCCTCAACTGTCCTGTCGTTCACAGGGAAACGTCGGCCCATTCCGGTCGCCAGATCAAGCGCGGCAGCCAAGTCTTCGGCCGTGAGCGTCAGAGCACTGGCGCGGGTTTGCGCCCCGTTCTGCAAGCTCGCCCCGGCCATCAAGCGCACGGCAGACACCGCACCGACATAAGGCTTGCTCTCATTTACCGCTGACTTGGGAAAACATGCATTCGCCACGCCATTGTAGGTAAAGGCAACGCATGCATCATCCGCACTGCACGCGCGCTGGCACGCATCAAACGTCGTGTCGAACAGCGCCGTCCGGTCTGCACCGTAAAAGTCAACATCCTCGCTCAGGACATATCGATTTGGCGGAATGACGTCCTGCGCACCGACCAAACCAGCCCAACACATGACGAAAAGGGACACGATCACATGGCGCATTGCGCTACTCCTTGGCAGATTGGGCTTGATCCGAACAACTTGGCGATTGAGCAACCCCACGTCTGGAAATTCGGATTTGGCATGATCACGCATCCTGGCATTCCCATTTGATATAGGCCTT
>NZ_JAIMIA010000059.1 GCF_019966495.1 Tateyamaria pelophila
ACATCACGCAATTTCCTGTCGATGATCAAACTGGCATCCGTCAGGCTGTGGATCGAGTTTTATGAGTCCGCTGCCTAGGCATTGATCCGTCCCACAGGGATATCTCCGGCACCCCATTGAAAGCCAGAGCCTCCCCCGGCTTGCAAACGCGGGTCCCGGGGAGGGTGGTACGCTTTTCCGATCTCCCGCTGGGCACCCCTTGGTAAGCCGGACCCTACCGTCTGGACCCGACCCTGATCAGGTTCAGAAGTCTCCCGAAGCCAGTGGCGGCCCGCGAGGACGAAGCCCCTAAAGCTGGCGGTACGCCCTGATCCAACCCGCCGGAACGCGCGCAAGGCCATGGGCGTCTGGTTTTCCAACGACGGCAAGGCGTCAAAGCTTGGTAGCCGGGGCACGCGATCAGACGGGTGATGATGTCGATGTGGCTGCGCATCAGGATCGGAGCGAAGGGCACCAGAAAACCACATCGTCCCAATCGAATGACTGATGCGGCAGCCAAGGCCGCGGATATGTTCGAAAGATCAGCAAACAGGCGGCAATTGCCATGGAAAACCGGATCGCAAGATAGCTATCATCGTTCATCCGGGATGTACGGGCGACGGAAAACGCCGCCGTCTGTCACCTGTCATTTGCTTTCATGCAAAGGCGATGCTGTGCCCAAGCGGCAGGGTTCGGATGCGCTGTCCCGTCAGGGCAAAGACGGCATTGGCCCGCGCGGGGGCGGCGCATGGGGTGCCGGGCTCTCCGATGCCGCGAATATGTGGCGCGTTTTCCAGGATGCGCGTGAGACTGGGCGGAGCCTGATACATACGCATTGGCGGATAATCGTGGTAGTTGGACTGCTCGACCAGACCCTCCCGCAGGAAGATCTTTTCGCCGATGGCGGCACTGAGGCCGAAGTTCACGCCGGAGATCAGTCGCCCATCCAGATTGCGCGGATCAAGCGCCACGCGGGGATCGGTGCCGGAGACCCGACGCGATCACTGATGCCGTTGAAGATCGAAGGGCTTGCGGTGGAGACGTCCCCGGCGACAGACAACCCGTCGCGCACAACAGCACTCTGCCGATCAAACAAATCGCAAATCTATTGGCCTACCAAGACCCGACCGCCATTCATCCTTTCTTGACAAACACCACCGCAGGCGCTGTTAACCCCGCGCTATCGGCCGCCGGTGCATTGCCCGGTGCACAGGTGGTGCACGGCCTGTGTACGGGGTGTGACAGGGCCATCGCCCTTGTTTTTATGGTATTAACGTCCGATATTCGGCAGTGCGGAACAGGTGTTGCGCGCACGGTCCCGCGCCCTCAGCCCAACCGCTCCAAAAGCGCGCGCAAGACGATCCGATCCGCGTCATCCAGCGCTGCTCCACGACTGCGCCACAACGTCGCCTGAGAGGCCAGTATCAACCCGTCAGACAGGACCTTGAGGTGATTGGCACGCAGTGTCTCACCGCTCGACGTGATGTCGGCAATGGCTTCGGCCGTTTCGTTTGCCACGGTGCCTTCGGTCGCGCCCTGACTGTCCACCAGCGCGTAATCCGCAACGCCCGCCTCACGCAGAAACTCGCGCACAAGCCTATGATATTTCGTGGCAATCCTGAGCCGGAACCCATGGCGCGCCCGAAACATCGCAGCCACCGCATCCAGGTCATCTGTCAAATCCACATCGACCCAGCCCTGCGGAACCGCAAGAACAAGATCGGCATTGCCAAAGCCCAGTTCTTCGACAGGTTCGACTTGTTGTTCCCACAGTGGCAGTTTTTCGTGGATCAGATCGGTGCCGGTCACGCCCAGATGGATGCGCCCCGCGGCCAATTCACGTGGAATTTCCCCGGCCGAAAGCAGCACCAAAGTCACGCCTTCGATGCCGTCAACGGCCCCTGCATATTCACGATCCGAACCGGTTCGGCTAAGGGTGACACCGCGTTTGGCGAACCACTCAAAGGTCTTTTCCATCAACCGCCCCTTGGACGGAACACCCAGTTTGACGGTCATGTCGCGACCTCCAGATCAACCATCAGACCGGGGCGCAGCACCCCACCAACCGCCGGAATTTCCTGGCCGTTCCCCAAGCGCCGCGTCAGGGCATCATAGCGCCCACCGCTGGCGATCGCCGGCAGATCCGGACGGGATTCTGCATAGAATCCAAAGACAAAGCCGTCGTAATATTCCATGGACGTACGGCCGAAACTGGTCTCGAACTCCAACGTATCGACATCGACACCGCGTGCGGACAGCGCCTCGATCCGCGCCTCCATCTTCGATACCGCACGTGCAATCGCAGGCAGGTCCACCGCCAGATCGCGCAAATGCTGAACGGCGAAAGGCAGTGTTTCGCGCACGGCCAAAAGCGCATCCAAGCCATCCATTTCGACGGCACTGATAGGCGGTTCGGCCGCATCGGATCGCAGGGCATCGACACGCTCCCTGATCTCTGACGGTCCGCGCAGCCCGATCAAAGGGGCGTGGGACACTGCGGTTCCATCCAGCAGGGCTTGCCGGGTTTCTGGGATGTCGGCGCGGCCTGCAAACCTGTCCAACAAGGTGCGAAACCGGCGCGGCCGCCAGATATGGCGACGTAGAGCAGCCTTGCGACGTTCCGTCGTACGCAAGCCATTCACGGCTGACGTCAGAATGCCAATGTCACCGGTCGCGGCACGTAATCCCAGATGGGCGACCGCCTGTGCAAAGAGCGCGAACACCTCGGCATCCGCCGCCGCAGGGTTGACCCGGTCAAACACCTCATAGCCCACTTGCAAGAATTCGTTGGCCCGGTCCGGGTCGTCCTCCTGGCGTCGAAACACCTCACCTGCATAGGTATAACGCGCAGGTTCGGCCCCATGCGCCATATGCATTTGCACGACGGGCACGGTGAAGTCCGGCCGCAGCATTTGCTCACCGCGCAGCGCGTCGCTGGTCACGTAGGCACGCGCGCGAATATCCTCGCCGTACAGGTCAAGCAACAGTTCGGCGGGTTGCAAGATCGGTGTTTCGACGGCAACAGCCCCTTGCGCCACGAAACCATCACGCAAGGCCATCGCCCTCCGGCGCGTAACAGTCATTGGCCCAGGATCTCACGCACCTTGGCCAGCATCTGGTCGCGTGGCACCTCGTATTGGCTGGGCAGGTCTTTCCACTCTTCGTGGGTGGCAGTTTCGGCGATCTTGGCACCCAGGATCAGATCTTTGATCTGGACCACGCCGCGTTCCTTTTCGTCGCCGCCTTCGATGATGGCAATGGGGCTGCCGCGTTTGTCTGCGTATTTCAGTTGGTTGCCGAAATTCTTGGGATTGCCCAGATACACCTCGGCCCGAATGCCCGCGTTGCGCAATTCAGCCACCATCGCCTGATAGTCCGCCATACGGTCGCGGTCCATGACAGTCACGACGACAGGGCCAGCAGCCTCCGCACCCGAACGTCCCGTGGCGCGCAAGGCCGCCAGCAGGCGATCCACGCCAATGGAAATACCCGTCGCGGGAACCTCTTGCCCGGTAAACCGCCTGACCAGATCGTCATAGCGCCCGCCCCCTGCGACCGAGCCGAAATTGCGGGGCCGTCCTTTTTCGTCGGTGACCTCAAAGGTCAGTTCCGCCTCGTAGACAGGACCGGTGTAGTAGCCAAGGCCACGCACGACAGACGGGTCGATAATGATCCGATCGGGGCCATAACCGCCCGCATCGAGGAGGGCCGCAATCTCTTCCAGTTCGGCGACGCCTTTCTCACCGACGGCCGAACCGGTGACAAGGGACCGCAGTCGCTTCACAGTCCCAGCACCGGTGTCCTGTCTGGCCTCCATGAACCCCATGACGGTATCCGCCTCAGCCTCGCCAAGCCCGGCACCAACGGTAAAATCGCCACTCTCATCCTTGCGTCCGGCCCCGAGCAGGGCGCGGACACCGTCAGGCCCCAAGCGATCCAGCTTGTCGATGGCGCGCAGAACAATGCCACGCTCGACCGCCTTGTCGTCGCCCGAAAGGCCTGCAACCTCCATCACGCCATTCAAGACTTTGCGATTGTTGAGGCGGATCACATAGTCACCCCTCTGAATTCCAACGGCTTCCAATGTATCAGCCAGCATCGCGCAAATCTCGGCGTCCGCCGCCATACTGGCCGTCCCGACGGTATCGGCATCACACTGATAAAACTGGCGGAACCGGCCCGGTCCCGGCTTTTCATTGCGCCAAACCGGGCCCATCGTATAGCGACGATAAGGGTTTGGCAGATCGTTGCGGTGCTGAGCATAAACGCGCGCCAAGGGCGCCGTCATGTCATAGCGCAGAGCCAGCCAGTCGCCGTCCTCTTCCTGCCAGGCAAAGACACCTTCGTTGGGCCGGTCCACGTCAGGCAGGAATTTGCCCAAAGCCTCGACGGTCTCGACCGCACTCGATTCCAGCGCATCAAACCCATAGCGATGATAGACTCCGGCGATCGTCCGCAACATCTCGGCGCGTTCGGTCACGTCCTTGCCGAAATAATCTGCAAATCCCTTGGGCGTCTGGGCCTTGGGACGCGGGGTCTTCTTGGGCTTGGCCATGGTGCCACTCCGTTTGATCTACGCGGGCGGGATAGCCTACGCTGCCTGAGGGGGCAAGGCACACATCAGCCTTGTCAGGCGCAGGGCAAAGGTCCACATGTCGCTCAGGAGACACATATGCAAGAACTCGAAGAACAGATCGCCCACCTCATGCGCACCGTTGACGATTTGTCGGACATCGTCGCCCGCCAGGAAGGCGAAATCGCGATCCTGACCCGCCGGGTACAATTGCTGATGGAACGCGAAGGTGCGCGTGAAGCTCAAGGCGGCGGTGGGATCGTTGTTGGAGATGAACGGCCACCACACTACTGATCTGCCCGCACTTGCCGCACATTCAGGAGCCTCCGGCGGGGATTTTTTTGAACAGAGAAGATAGACCGGGTCCGGCTCTTGATCGCACCGACCAAGAGCCTTCTCCGTTCACGCAGGCTGGCATCCCTGCTGCCTGCGCTACAGCAAAAGATCGCACTAGGGTTAATATCGGGTAACCGAGTCTGATTTCTCTGTTCAAAAAAATCCCCGCCGGAGGCTCCTGCCGCGTCAAGACCCGCAAGTTACGGAGTTTTCAAAGACGCCGCCAAAACCGTCCCCTGATGGAGCAGCATATCCGCCCAGCGCGCATTCTCTGAAAAGTTTTCATAGGCACTGACAAATACGGTTGTTTGTTCAAGTCGTGAGATCCGGCGCCCGCAGGGCTTGGAGCGTGCCACACCGCACACCTGTGCCTTTATCACCTCGTAGGCTTTGTCGGTTGTAGAATAGGGATATTCCTTGGCTGGCAGGCCATAGCGCAACTGCTCATGCATTTCTGGTGTTCCGAAAAGTGCCAAAGCGGCAGTGAACTGGCGCGGGCAATTGTCCTTGAAGCCTTTCACATAAAAGGTGCGTGGTGCCGCGCTGTTGGGCACGGAATCGTAGAGCTTGTATCGCGCACCGCGTCGCGACGCTTGCTCCACCAGCTTTCCAAGGCTTTTGCCATTTGCATCACAGACCCGCGCGATCTGTCCAAATGGCAGGACAGTTCCGAAAGGGACATCGGCCGCATCCGGTCCATTTCGTTTCACTCTGGGCCCAGCAAGGGCACCTTCCGTTTTCTTTGAGGGCGAGTCGCTGCCTTGCGCATCATCCGTTGCAGCATCGCTGCTTGCACCACGAAACAAGCCCGCAAAAATTGGCGTATCGCTGTTCAGTTCTTCTTGGGAGGGAAGAGCGTTAGTTGCGTCATCCACTGGAATGTCTTCCGTCTCGGACATACGCTCAATGCCAGCCAGCGGGTCTCCGCATCCCGCCAGAGCCGCGAAAACTGGCACGATCAGCCAACGCTTGAACATCGCGCTTTCCCCCCTGAGTTGGATCGCATCTAACGTCAAGATCACCGCGTCGTCCAGTCGGGCGGCCAAACTCCGTCTACATATCCTGAACTTCGACGACTCCCGAGAGCGATTTGATTGCGCCCTTTATCTGGGGTGTAACGGGGAAATCGGCGCCCAGATCCATTTCGACCTCTCCGGGCAGGCTATCATCCATCAGGCAGATCGTGATCGGGCCGCGCCCGGCCGTCTTGGCTGCGACCTGCGCGCCGTCCAGCACGAAGGCGACCGACGCCAACGCATCGGGTTGATCCACGAATATGCGCAAACCCATGCCATCGACATCCGCGACCACCGTATCGATTGCAGCCACGGACCGACCCAACAGCTTCAACTGATCGGACTCAATGGTGGCTTCGACGGTGACGATCACCTTGGCCCCGGCCACGAGCAGATCCTGAGATTTTTCGAGACTGTCGGAAAAGAGCGTAACTTCGAACGCGCCTGTCGTGTCCGACATCTGGCAGAAGGCAAAGCGGTTTCCCCGTGCCGATTTGCGAATTTGCAGCCCTGCCACGACGCCGGCCAGCTTGGCCACCAAGGGCTGGCCTTCCGCTTTGGTCCGCACATCGTCCAGCGTGATGATGCCCTTGCGCTTGAGCGGCCCCATGTAGTCATCCAGCGGGTGGCCGGAGAGGTAGAACCCAACAGCCTTGAATTCCTCGCCCAGACGCTCGGCGGGCAACCAGTCTTCTACCGGCAACATCCTTGGTTCCGGCAAATCATCCCCGGCCTCTCCGAACAAGGAGACCTGATTGCTCGATTTCTGTTCGTGAATGGCTGCCGAATAGGCGCTGAGCGCATCGAGGCTGTTGAACACCCGGCGCCGGTTTGGATCAAGCTGGTCAAAGGCACCTGCCCGCGCCAGCATCTCCAGCGGCCGCTTGCCCACACGCTTCAAATCCACCCGGCGCGCTAAATCGAACAACGTCACAAAGGGTTTGTCTGCGCGTCCCGCCACCACCAGTCGCATGGCCTCGACGCCAACATTCTTGAGCGCGCCCAACGCATAGACCAGAGCCCCATCAACAACCTTGAACGTGGCGTCCGAGCGGTTCACGCAGGGCGGCACCCACGGCAATTCCAGCGATTTGCGCACTTCCTCGAAATACACCGCCAACTTGTCGGTCAGGTGGATATCGCAGTTCATGACACCCGCCATAAATTCGACCGGGTGGTTCGCCTTGAGCCACGCGGTTTGGTAGCTGACCACCGCATAGGCCGCCGCGTGGGATTTGTTGAAGCCGTAGTTGGCGAATTTATCGAGCAAGTTCCAGACCTCGATGGCCTTGGCTTCGTCCACCCCGTTTTCAGCGGAACCTTTCAGGAATTTCGGCCGCTCGGCGTCCATCGCTTCCTGAATTTTCTTGCCCATCGCGCGGCGCAACAGATCCGCACCGCCAAGGCTGTACCCGGCCATTTCCTGCGCGATCTGCATCACCTGTTCCTGGTAAACGATGATCCCTTGGGTCTCGTCCAGAATATGATCGACGGTGGGGTGCAGCATCTCGCGCTCGCTCAGCCCGTTCTTGACCTCGCAATATTTTGGAATGTTCTCCATCGGACCGGGCCGGTAAAGCGCCACAAGTGCGACGATATCCTCGATGCAGGTGGGTTTCATCCGCTTGAGGGCATCCATCATGCCCGAGCTTTCCACCTGAAACACGGCCACTGTCTTGGCGGCGGAATAGAGTTTGTAGCTCGCCTCGTCATCCAGCGGAATGCCACCGATATCGTTCTCCATTCCGTCAGCGGGTTGGTAGAGTTCGGTGCCATCGGCGGCAATATGCAGCGGACGCCCAGCGCGCAAGATCTGATCCACCGCGTTCTGGATCACCGTCAGCGTTTTCAGGCCCAGAAAGTCGAACTTCACCAATCCGGCCTGCTCGACCCATTTCATATTGAACTGGGTCGCAGGCATATCCGAGCGCGGATCCTGATAGAGCGGCACAAGCGCATCCAATGGCCTGTCACCGATCACCACGCCTGCGGCGTGGGTCGAGGCATTGCGCAGCAATCCTTCAACCTGTTGCCCGTAATCCAACAGGCGTTTCACCACCTCTTCGTTGCGGGCCTCTTCGCGCAGGCGTGGCTCATCCGTCAGTGCCTTTTCGATCGATACGGGCTTGACCCCTTCGACCGGGATCAGCTTGGACAAACGATCAACCTGACCGTAAGGCATCTGCAACACGCGTCCGATGTCGCGCACCGCCGCCTTCGAGAGCAAGGCCCCGAAGGTAATGATCTGGCCCACCTTGTCGCGCCCGTATTTGTCCTGGACATAGCGGATGACCTCTTCGCGCCGATCCATGCAAAAGTCGATGTCGAAGTCGGGCATACTGACCCGTTCGGGGTTCAGGAACCGTTCGAACAGCAACGCATAGCGCAGCGGATCAAGGTCGGTCACCGTGAGGGCATAGGCCACAAGCGAGCCCGCACCCGAACCGCGTCCCGGACCAACGGGGATGTTCTGGTCCTTGGCCCATTTGATGAAGTCGGCAACGATCAGGAAATATCCCGGAAAGCCCATGCCCTCGATGATGTCCAACTCGAAATCCAGGCGCTTTTGGTACTCCTCGACGCTCGCGGCGTGGGGAATTACCTTGAGGCGCTCGACCAATCCCTCATTGGCCTGACGGCGCAATTCCTGCACCTCATCATCGGCAAATTTGGGCAGGATCGGATCACGACGGTAGGCCATAAAGGCGCAGCGGCGCGCGATCTCGATGGTATTTTCGATGGCTTCGGGCAAATCGGCAAACAGGGCCACCATTTCGGCCTGCGATTTGAAATAGTGTTGCGCGGTCAGGCGGCGGCGTGGCTCTTGCTGGTCGACATAGGCCCCGTCCGCGATACAGATCAGCGCGTCATGGCTTTCGTACATGTCCGGATGCGGGAAATAGACGTCATTGGTGGCGACCAGAGGCAAATCCATCGCATAGGCCATTTCGACAAAACCGCGCTCGGTCTGCCGCTCGGCCTCAGGCTGGCCGCCTTCGCCGGGATGGCGTTGTAACTCGACATAAAGGCGGTCGGAATATGCGGCGGCCATTTGCTCAAGCAAAGCCTGCGCGGCCGGGCGCTGCGCGCTTTGCAACAGCTTGCCCAGTGGTCCCTCGGGCCCGCCGGTCAAACAGATCACGTCATCGGCGTGACGCGCCAAGTCCTCCATCGTGACATGTGGCAACTCGGAGCCTTCGCGCAGGTAGAGGCACGAATTCAGCTTCATCAGGTTTTCGTACCCGGTCTCGGACTGCGCCAGCAACACGACGGGTGCGGGATCCTTTGGTCGCTCGCCGGGACGGGCCGCCAAATACTGCAAATCCACCTGACAGCCGATGATCGGCTGCACCCCTGCCCCGGCCATGCCAACAGAAAACTCCAACGCCGCAAACATATTGTTGGTGTCGGTCAGCGCGATGGCGGGCATACCCGCCTTCCGCACCAGATCGGGCAGCTTCTTGAGGCGCATGGCCCCTTCCAGCAGCGAATATTCGGAATGGGTGCGCAGGTGAATGAATCGGGGAGTATCTGTCATGAGAACAAGACTAGGCGTAGCCAGCCCCCATATCCAGTGGCACCGCAAAGTTATACACACCAAATCGGCGTTTCTGCCAAAGGCCCAAAAACGCCGCAAATACGCGCAGTGCGAACCCGTTTGGCGAACCAAAACCACCAAAACATGCGCAGCCTATTGCCGTGAGGGCCATCGCGCCGCTACTAACGGTCAAGGCTCCGCAGCGAGCCAGGGGGAACGAACAAAAATGACCGCGCCATTGCTTCAATTATCCGGTGTGACCAAGGCCTATCCGGGCGTGGTTGCGAACGACTCTGTCAGCCTGTCGATTGGCCTTGGTGAAATACACGCCCTTCTGGGTGAAAACGGTGCGGGCAAGTCCACGCTGGTCAAGATGATCTATGGGCTTGTGAAGCCAGACGCCGGTACCATGCAGATGTTTGGCAAAGCTTTTGCACCAACCGATCCGCGCACGGCGCGCGCGGCGGGTGTCGGCATGGTGTTTCAGCATTTCTCCCTCTTTGATGCGCTGACGGTCGCTGAAAACATTGCGCTCGGCATGGAAACCCCACCGCCCATGCGGACCTTGGCCGCGCGTATCCGCGACGTTTCGGAGACCTATGGCCTGCCGTTGTCCCCGGACCGCATCGTCGGAGACCTTTCCGCAGGAGAGCGGCAACGGGTCGAGATCATTCGCTGTCTTTTGCAGGATCCCAAGTTGCTGATCATGGACGAACCGACCTCTGTGCTGACCCCGCAAGAGGTCGAGATCCTGTTTGAAACCCTGCGCAAGCTGAGCGCAGAAGGCACTGCGATCCTGTATATCTCGCACAAGCTTGAGGAAATCCGCGCGCTGTGTGATGCGGCCACGATCCTGCGCGGCGGCAAAGTTGTGGGCACCTGCGTGCCGCGCGACACCTCGGCGCGGGACATGGCCGAACTGATGGTCGGCAGTACGCTGGCCACGCCCAAAAGCGCGGCTCATGTGACGGGCGCTGTCGTTTTGTCCGTCACGGCGCTGTCGGCGGCGTCCCCTTCGGCATTTGGGATGGCGCTCAAGGACATCTCGTTCCAGGTACAGTCCGGAGAGGTTCTGGGCATCGGCGGCGTCGCGGGCAACGGACAGGACGAATTGCTGGCCGTATTGTCCGGTGAATTGCCATGCAAAGCCGGAATGGTCCGGTTTCAGGATCACGACATGGCAGGCATCGGGCCGGAGGCCCGTCGCGGTTTCGGCGTTCTGGCCGCCCCTGAAGAGCGTTTGGGCCATGCCGCGGCGCCGAATATGTCACTGATCGAAAATGCGATGCTGACGGGCGCGGCGCGCGAAGGTTTGTCCAAGCGCGGCATGCTCAACTGGCCCAAGACCCGTATTTTCGCCGAACGGATCATCAAGGAATTCGACGTCCGCACGCCTGGGCCGGAAAATGCCGCGCGTTCGTTGTCGGGCGGAAACCTGCAAAAATTCGTGATCGGGCGCGAAGTGTTGCAACGGCCGGAAGTTTTGGTTGTGAACCAGCCCACATGGGGCGTGGACGCCGCCGCCGCCGCTGACATCCGGCAGGCGCTGCTGGATCTGGCCGCCAACGGTGCGGCGCTGATCGTCATCAGCCAGGATCTTGATGAATTGATGGAAATTTCGGACAGATTTGCGGCCTTGAACGAAGGACGCCTGTCTGCCCCGGTCTCGACTCAAGGGCTTGATGTCGAACAGATCGGCCTGATGCTGGGCGGTGCCCACGGAATGGAGGTCGCGCATGTTTGAGACCGACCCTTCGGGGAGGATTTTTCCGGAACAGAGAAGCAGAGGACCGCGCCGATGATCCGGATCGAAGCGCGCCCGCAACCCTCTGCCATGATGGCCTATGCCACACCGGTTCTTGCCGTCTTGCTGACGATGGTTTTTGGCGGTGTGCTTTTTGCCGCGCTCGGCAAGGATCCGTTTCAGGCCATTGCCACGATCTTCTGGGAGCCGGTCTTCGGTGAGTTCTCTTTTTACTACCGCCCGCAATTGCTGGTGAAGGGCGCGCCGCTGGTCTTGATCGCCATCGGTCTGGCGCTTGGGTTCAAGGCCGGCATCTGGAACATTGGGGCCGAGGGGCAATACATCGTCGGCGCAATCTGCGGTGCCGCCATGGGGCTCGCATTCTATCCGACTGAAAGCGTGTTCATCTTTCCGCTGATGGTGCTCGCAGGCGCGGTGGGGGGCTGCATCTGGGCATTGATCCCGGGTGTCCTGAAGGTAAAGTTCGGCACCAACGAGATCCTCGTGAGCCTGATGCTGGTCTATGTGGCCGAACAGCTTTTGGCATCCATGTCTCTGGGATTGTTGAAAAACCCTGAAGGATTCGGCTTTCCGGGATCACGCAATCTGCAACAGTACCCGTCTGCCCATAATGCCGAACTGATCGCCAATACGGGGATGCACTGGGGCGTCGTGGCCGCTCTGATTGCCGTGATCTTTTCCTATATTCTGTTGACGCGGCACCGGCTCGGCTTTGCCATCCGCGTCACAGGAGAGGCGCCGCGCGCCGCGCGCTTTGGCGGCGTGAACCCCAGCCGCCTGATCCTGTTCTGCCTTGGCGTGTCGGGCCTTTTGGCGGGACTTGCCGGTATGTTCGAGGTCGCCGGACCCGCAGGCCAGATCAGCATTGATTTCAATGTCGGCTATGGGTTTACCGCCATCATCGTGGCGTTCCTGGGCCGCCTCAATCCGATCGGGATCGTCTTGGCCGGATTGCTGATGGCGCTCACTTACATCGGCGGCGATATCGCCCAGAGCCAGTTGGGCCTGCCTGCCGCCGCCATTCAGGTCTTTCAGGGGATGCTGCTCTTTTTCCTGTTGGCGCTGGACTTGCTGACCAATTATCGCGTGCGGTTCGGCACGCCGGAGGCTGCGACATGAGACAGGCAATCCCTTACGCAATGGGCGGCGCGATGGGTCTGATGATGCTTGGCATGGTGCATATGACTGTCACCGGACAAAGTGAACTTGGGGTCTGGGCTGCAATCGGGTTTGTCCTTGCCCATGTGGCTGCGGTCCTTGTCATAGTTGTCGTTCCGCTTGCGGCTGCACGCCATATCCCCCAACCGGCCAGATACATCGAACAGATGCACCGCCCGTCCTGGGCGCACCTGCGGCAAATGCTGATCGGTGCAGGTCTGGCTGTGGCACTCACCCACGTCACTCTGCATGGGCTGTTCTGATGGATCTGTCCGCCATCAACCCAATCCTGCTGATCGCGGCCATGATCGCCGCCTCGACCCCCATCCTTCTGGCCGCCATCGGTGAGTTGGTCGTGGAACGCGCGGGCGTTCTGAACCTCGGGGTGGAGGGCATGATGATCACCGGCGCCGTTTGCGGCTTCATCATCGCGGTCAACACCGGGTCCCCCGCCGTTGGCTTTATTGCGGCGGCCCTTGGCGGAGCCGTGCTGAGCCTTTTGTTTGCCTTTCTGACGCAAGTGGCCTTGGCAAACCAGGTGGCCTCGGGCCTCGCGCTCACGCTTTTTGGCCTCGGGCTTTCGGCGCTTTTGGGGCAAAGCTATGTGGGGATCAAACCGCCGCGCATGGGCGACACGCCGCTTGGGCCACTGGCCGATATTCCCGTCATCGGGCCAATCCTCTTTGGCCATGATATCATCGTCTATCTTGGGCTTTTGATCGTGGCAGGCACCTGGGCCACCCTGAAATTCACCCGAGCGGGTCTGATCCTGCGGGCCGTAGGAGAAAACCACGATGCGGCCCACGCGCTGGGGTACAAGGTCAAACGCATCCGCACGCTGGCCATCATGTTCGGGGGAGCCTGTGCAGGCCTCGGCGGGGCCTATATCAGCCTGATCCGCGTCCCCCAGTGGACCGAGGGCATGACGGCGGGCGTGGGTTGGATTGCACTCGCACTGGTTGTCTTCGCTTCCTGGAAGCCGTGGCGGGTTCTGTTGGGTGCCTATCTTTTTGGCGGAATCACCCAGTTACAGTTGAACCTGCAAGGTGCAGGCGTTGCCATTCCGGTCGAGTATTTGGCAATGTCGCCCTACATCGTGACAATCATCGTTCTGGTGATTCTGTCCGCAGACAAATCACGCGCCCCCGGCTCACTGGGGCGCACATTCCATGCTTCGCAATAGAGGCACTGTCCCGTCACAGGGACCAACAACAGGGGAAAAGATTTCTATGAAACTGTCTCATTTACTGGCCACCGCGGCCCTCGCCGTTGGGTTTGCGGGCGCGGCTATCGCGGAAGGTCACGAGAAAACCAAAGTCGGCTTTGTCTTTGTCGGCCCCGTCGGAGATGGCGGCTGGACCTATGAACACAACAAGGGCCGCCTGGCTGTCGAAGAAGAGTTTGGCGATGCGGTCGAAACCGTATTTGTCGAGAACGTGGCCGAAGGCCCGGACAGCGAACGGGTGATGACACAGATGGCGCTGAACGGAGCCGATCTGATCTTTACCACGTCCTTCGGCTTCATGGACCCGACCATCAACATCGCGGCCAAGTTCCCGGACGTCAAATTTGAGCATGCGACGGGCTACAAACGTGCCGACAACGTATCGACCTACTCGGCGCGCTTCTATGAAGGCCGCGCGATTCAGGGCCACATCGCGGGCAAGATGACTGAATCCAACATCGTCGGCTATATCGGGTCCTTCCCGATTCCCGAAGTGATCCGGGGCATCAACTCGGCCTATATCCATGCAGCCAAGGTGAACCCTGACGTCGAGTTCAAAGTGATCTGGGTCTATACGTGGTTTGACCCGGCCAAAGAAGCAGACGCCGCCAAGGTCCTGATTGAACAAGGTGCCGACGTCATCTTGCAGCACACGGACTCCACAGCGCCGCAAGCCGCCGCTCAGGAAGCCGGAAACGTGGTAACCTTTGGTCAAGCCTCGGACATGATCCAGTATGCGCCCTTCCCGCGCGTTTCGTCGATCATCGACGACTGGGCCCCCTACTACATTGCGCGTACCAAGGCCGTCATGGATGGCACATGGGTCAGCACGGACACATGGGACGGCATCGGCCCAGGTATGGTTGGCATCGGCGAAATCACAGACGCCGTACCTGCGGACGTCAAAGCCGAAGCGCTGGCCATGAAAGCCGCGATTGCCGATGGCTCCTACCATCCCTTCACCGGCCCCCTGAACAAACAGGACGGTTCGGCCTGGTTGGCAGAGGGCGAAACTGCGGATGACGGCACGTTGGCTGGCATGAACTTTTATGTCGAAGGCATCGAGGGCGACATTCCGCAGTAAGCGAATGCACTTGGCAAAACGAAGAAAGCCCCGCCATGTGCGGGGCTTTTTTGTGCCTGATGGGGACAGGGATGTGAGGGCAGTTCCGGGTTTGAATTTCTTGTGTGGCCCAAACCGGCAAAACTCAAACCCATGACACGGCGCATCTGCCTCAACAAAAAGCCTTTTTCGATACTCTAGTGTCGGACTGTCAGGTCATCTCTGGAATCATTGACCTTGTTTTTCACCTTTCCGCCAGAAACGTGCCGGAATGGGCCGGGTTGATACACACTCCCGGATCGACGATATATGAATGACCGTTTCAAAAAAGGCGCAACCATGTCCTCCGAAGTGCAACGGAAGTTGACGACGATCCTTGCGGCGGACGCTGAGGGATACAGTCGCGTGATGCAGGCTGACGAGGTCCGTGCGCTTGGCTCATTACAGGCCGCCCGAAGTGTCTTTTCCAAATTCATTCAACGCCACCATGGCCGTATCGCAAACACAGCAGGCGATGGGTTGATTGCAGAGTTCCCATCCGTTGTCGAAGCCGTCCAGTGCGCTATCGAAGTGCAGCAGGAGCTTAGCAGTAAACGCAATGACCCGGGGGGCGCATTGCACTTTAGGATAGGCATTCATCTGGGCGACGTCATGGTCGACGGAGATGATCTTTTGGGTGAGGGTGTCAACCTGGCGGCACGGCTCCAGGCAATGGCCGAACCCGGCGGCATTCTGATTTCTCAGCAGGTTTATGATCAAGTCCATGCAAAGCTAACGGTCGGCTTCGACTATCTGGGCGAAAGGCGTCCAAAGAACTTTTCCGAAGACATATCAGTTTACGGTATTTCCAATGGCAAGAGAAATCGACGCTCTGGAAAAGGCAAACAAAGTCCGCCCAAAGCGCGGCCACCCCAAAAAGCAGACCCCGAGGCTCAGAATGCAGATAATCTGCGCGAACGTGTCGTTCGCCTCACCGCGTTGGGTGGCGCAGTCTGGGTGGCGCTGGTCGTCATCGATCTTGTTACCGGGCCTCCGTTCTGGGCGCATTTTCCGGGGATCATATTGGCGGCACTTCTGTCTTTGTACGCCGCACCCTTGATAGCGGGGCAGCGTTTCAGCATTCCATTTGCGCGGGGGCTAGCGGTTGCTGGCGGGTTGATATTGGTCAACCTTGTCACTTGGAATGGCTACTTTTGGGCGATGTGGCCTGCGGGTGCGCTCGTTTTCATCGAGATCATGCGCCATCTGGCCGTTTCGAGACGCTGATCCGTCAGAAGCTCAGACCAGCCGTCAAAATCGGCTTCGCCGACCTCACAGAAATGACCTGTAAAAGGCGCAAAGGGTATTGAACCTGCTGCAAACGGACAGACAGCCAACAGACGCACCGATACTCCCCACAAACACTCTTACAAATGCCGATCAAACATTTCCCACACCGGCATCAACCCTTCGACCCTGTTCACCGTGGCCTTGATCAATCCGGTATCACGCCAGTCGTCGGGCATCGGTGCGCTGACCGCCAAGCCCTTGCGTTTCAGTAATGAACCGTGTGGATGGTCAGGGTCATAGGGTTTTGGCACCCTTTTGAGCGGCTCCGGCCCCCATTCGCTGATCTCTGCGGCAACTGAAGAATGAACCTGCGAAAGTGCGTCCTGAAAACCGTCGCCCCAATGGTCGACAAAGGCGCGGTAGCGGGCAAGACTGTCGCCCTGTAACCCCATGACGCCCATCCCCATGATGAAATACTGGCGGCTCAATCCCCAGAACCATGACGGGGCCAACGCATCTTGATCCGCAGGCTGCCACATGACGTGCAAATGGGTGTTCAGGGGCGTTTTGTCTTTGGAAAAGCGCACGTCGCGGTAGATTCGAAAGACTTTGGGATTGTGCGGTTTGTCAGTGATGCGGGCAATATCCTCGGCGACCAGATCGGCAAAGAAACCCGCCGGACCTGCGATCTGATTCTTGTAACGCGCCTTGTGCGGTTCGAACCACGCCTTGCTGTTGTCCCGCTCCAACTCCGCGAAAAAGGCCAGTGCCTCATCCACCATCTGTTCAAATCCGTCCACCACCATCGCCTCCTGATCCCGTAAGGCGGGTTTCAACCCGCCCGATACCGTGCCACTCTAGCGCCATGATCACATTGCACCACCTCAACCGGTCCCGCTCCCATCGCATCCTGTGGCTTTTGGAAGAAGTGGGGGCGGAGTATCAGATCAAACACTATACCCGCGACGCCAAAACCAGTCTGGCGCCACGGGAACTGACGAATATACATCCGCTGGGCAAATCCCCGATGATCGAAATGGATGGGCGTTTGATCACCGAAAGTGGTGCAATTACCGAACTGATCTGCGCCAAATACGCGCCAGAGATGGTGCCGCCACGCGACACCTCCGCCTATGTCACGCATCTGGAGTTGATGCATTTCGCCGAAGGCTCCGCCATGACGCCCATTCTGCTGAACCTCTATGTCTCGCGACTGGGCGAGGCTGGCGCGCCGCTGCATCCCCGGATCACTGAACAGCTCGACGCGCATTACGGATACATGAACGATATCCTGCGCCCCTCCGGACATTTCGTGCTGGATGATCTTTCTGCCGTCGACATCATGCTCAGCTTCCCCGCCGAAATTGCGATGCGGCAGGAGCGGGCCAAGGATTTTCCACGGCTTGCCAAATTCGTCGAGACGATCCACGCCCGACCGGCCTATCAAAGGGCCACCGCACTCGGCGCAGACTGAAACCCACACGGCTCTTGGGGGAACGTCGTGGCGTGTTGGCAGAGGCTAGAATGGTTTTAACCGTTGCACGCGCCCTGCGCGCCGTGGCACCAATTGCCCATGATCACATCACCCAATGGCACCCCGCTCTCACCCCTGACCTATGGCACCATGCAATTTGGCGGCAATGCCGACGCTGACGAAAGTCAGGCCATGTTTGACGCGGCCCGTACGGTCGGCATGACCCATTTCGACACTGCGTTCGTTTATAACGGCGGCGCCTCAGAGACGTTGCTGGGCCGTCTGGTACAGGCCGAACGCGACAGCCTGATCATCGCGACCAAAGCGGCCTATGAGGGTGGATCGACCCGCCAGAACATCCTCACCGGGTTCGAGACATCACGGCAACGCTTGCAGATGGATATGGTCGATATCCTCTACCTGCACCGTTTCGATGACGACACGCCGCTGCAAGAGACCTTCGATGCCCTGGCCACCCTCAAACATGAGGGGAAAATCCGACATATCGGCGTCTCGAACTTTGCCGCATGGCAAGTGATGAAGGCGCAGAGCGTCGCCGCAAATTTCGAAATCCGCATCGACATCGTCCAACCGTTGCACAGCCTCGTGAAACGGCAATCCGAGGTCGAGATCTTTCCGATGTGTGTAGATCAGGGCATGGAAATTGCGCCCTACTCCCCGCTGGGCGGTGGCCTTCTGACCGGGAAATACGCGGCTGGAGAAACCGGTCGCCTGACCGAAGATAAAAACTATGCGGTACGCTATGATGTCGCCTGGATGCGGGAAACGGCCGTCAAGCTGAAAGCGCTTGCCGCCGAACTCGGCACCCATCCGGCAACGCTCGCGGTGGCCTGGGCCATGGCGCATCCCGCCCGCCCCCGGCCCATCGTCTCAGGTCGAACGGCGGCCCAGCTTGAACCTTCGCTGCATGCACTCGATTTCAACATGACCGCCGAGCTTTACGCGCAGATTACGGCGTTGTCCGTCACACCGCCGCCCGCCACGGATCGGATCGAAGAGGCGTGACTGACATAATCGTCATCGGCGGCGGCATCGCCGGCATTTCTGCCGCGGCACGGCTATCCGCCCATGCGCATGTCACACTGATCGAAGCGGAAAGTGCCCTTGGCTATCACGCGTCTGGCCGCTCTGCTGCGCTCTTCGAGGAAAACTACGGCTCGGCTTCCGTCGTCGCTCTCAACCGTGCCAGTGCCGCCTATCACCAGCCATACCTCTCGCCGCGCGGGTTTCTGTTGCTTGGGCGCGCAGGCGAAGATGCAGGTTTCGATACAGACCTGGCCGATCTGGCATCCGTTGAAATCACGCTGGAAGAGGCCCACAACCGTGTGCCCATCCTCAGCGACAGCATAACCCGTGCAGCCTTTCACAGCAGTGCGCAGGACATCGACACGGATCGGATGATCCAGGATTTTGCAAAGACCCTGCGCGCAAACGGCGGTCAGATCATCACCGATGCGCGCGTTTCCCGGATCGAAGCGGGCGACACATGGACAGTGCGGTGCGGCAGCAAACTCTATTCCGCCGATACCCTCGTGAATGCCGCCGGAGCCTGGGCCGATGAGATTGCCGCCATGGCGGGCGTCACGCCCATCGGGATCACACCATGTCGCCGGTCGATTGCGCGGATCCCGGCCCCGGGCGGGCACGATGTCTCTGGCTGGCCGATCTTCTTTGGCGTGGGAGAGACATGGTACGCCAAACCTGACGCTGGAAAATTGCTGATTTCCCCCGCCGACGAGGATCCCGTCGCACCCCACGACGCATGGGCCGACGACATGGTGCTGGCCGAAGGGATCGACCGCTACAGCCAACACGTGACGGAACCCGTCACGCGGGTCGAAACCACTTGGGCCGGTCTGCGCAGCTTTGCCCCCGACCGCACTTTGGTTCTGGGCCCGGACGCTGCCAATCCGCGATTTGTCTGGTGCGCCGGGCAAGGCGGCTACGGCTTTCAGACGGCCCCCGCCGCCAGCCAGCTTGTCGCGGACCTGACGCTGGACCATGCGTCTGACCTTGACCCCGCGACGATCGCGGCTCTTTCCGCGAAACGGTTCTCATGATGTCAAAACTCCCCCCTTCCGCCTCGATTGCAACGGCCTTATCCGGCGACAAGCTCCATGCTCCATCGGCCGAGCGGAACGCAGAGGCATTGACCGACTTGCTGACGCGGATCGCGCCCCCCACAGGTCAGGCGCTCGAGATTGCCAGCGGCACGGGCCAGCACATTACCGGTTTCGCGCGCGCCCTCCCAAACCTGATCTGGACCCCGTCCGAGGTTTCTGCCGAACGGATCGCCAGCATCGCCGCCTATCGATCCGAGGCGCACCTGCCAAACCTGAACACTCCGATCAATCTAGATGCCTGCGCATCCGGCTGGTCACGCGAATCCATGCGCTATGATCTCATCCTGACCGTGAACCTGTTACACCTGATCTCAACACTGGCTGCCAAAACGCTGATTGCCGAGGTCGCGGACGCGCTCACCCCCGGTGGCACGCTGATGCTCTACGGGCCCTTCCTGCGTGACAATCAAACGACGAGCGACGGAGACGCACGGTTTCATGCTGACCTGCAAGCATCAGACCCCGCGATCGGCTACAAGGATCGCGATACTGTACTGGGCTGGGGCCAAAGTGCCCGGTTGATACCGACGCAGTGCATCGACATGCCTGCCAACAATCTCGCCCTGGTTTTCAAATCCCCGTAAGGCGGAGGCATCCTCCGCCCTCATTTACCCGTCTTTGCGGATCTCTTCGTTTTTGGGGTCATAGGGGCTGTCCTGCACGATCTCTGCATCCCACAGTTGATCAAACATTTTCACCTTGAGCCTGGTCCCCGGCACAGCCAGATGCGGTGTCACGTATCCCATGCCGATCGACTTGCCAAAGGTCACCGAATAACCGCCCGACGTCAGCCGCCCCACACGTGTCTCTCCGTGATAGAGAACCTCGCGACCCCATGGGTCGGCGTCGTCCGGTCCGTCAATCAGAAGCGTCACGCATTTGGAACGTACGCCGATGGCTTCCATCGCGGCCTTGCCATGAAACTCTTTCGACAGGTCCACAAAACGCGGCAGGTCCGCCTCCAACGGCGTGGCATCGCGACCCAGTTCGGTTCCAAAGGCGCGATAGGATTTTTCCTGACGCAACCAGTTCTGCGCACGGGCTCCCACCAATTTCATCCCATGCCTTTCACCGGCCCCCACCAGTTGATCCCAAAGGTAGTTCTGCATCTCGATCGGGTGGTGCAGCTCCCAGCCCAACTCGCCCGTATAGGCGACGCGAATGGCACGGACCGGACACATGCCCAGCTCGATATTGCGCATGGTCAACCAGGGAAACCGCTTGTTCGACAGCACGGTCGAAGGATCGCCATCCTTCACGATCTCGTTCAGCACATCCCGCGATTTCGGCCCGGCAATGGCAAACACACCCCACTGGGTCGTCACATCATGGCACTCGATATAGCCAAACTCAGGGGCCTTGTCCTCGATCGCCTTGCGCAAATAATCGCTGTCATAGGCCGTCCAGGCTCCGGCCGAAACAAGGTAGTATTCGTCCTGCGCGATCCGCACGATGGTGTATTCGGTCCGCGTGGTCCCCGCCCCGGTCAGCGCATAGGTCAGGTTGATGCGGCCCACCGATGGCAGCTTGTTGCAGGTGAACCAGTCCAGAAATTGCGTGGCCCCAGGGCCGCGTACAACATGCTTGGTAAAGGCAGTTGCATCGATCAGACCGACGCCTTCACGAATGGCCTTCGCCTCATCGACCGCATATTGCCACCATCCACCACGGCGGAACGACCGGGCATCATGGTCAAAACTCTCTGGCGCATCCAACGGACCGTAATAATTGGGCCGCTCCCACCCGTTCACGAACCCGAACTGCGCGCCCCGTGCAGCTTGCCGATCATAGGCAGGCGACGTGCGCAGAGGGCGGCAGGCAGGGCGCTCCTCATCGGGGTGATGCAGGATATAGACGTGATCGTAGCACTCTTCGTTCTTGCGCGCCGCAAACTCGGTCGTCATCCAGTCGCCATACCGTTTGGGATCCAGCGACGCCATGTCAATCTCGGCCTCCCCCTCAACCATCAACTGCGCGAGGTAGTAGCCCGTGCCGCCCGCTGCCGTGATCCCAAAGGAAAAGCCCTCCGCCAACCACATGTTGCGCAAGCCGGGCGCCGGGCCAACCAGCGGGTTGCCATCCGGCGTGTAACAAATCGGCCCGTTGAAATCGTCCTTGAGCCCGCTCTCTTCACAGGACGGCACCCGGTGGATCATCGCCAAATACTGTTCTTCGATCCGCTCCAGATCAAGCTGGAACAGGTCCGCGCGGAAACTGTCTGGCACGCCGTATTCAAAACGCGCAGGCGCGCCTTTCTCGTAAACGCCCAGGATCCAGCCGCCGCGCTCCTCGCGCACATAAGACTGCGCGTCGGCATCTCGGACCACAGGGTGCTCCACATTGCCGTCTGCCCGAAACTTCACCAGCGCAGGGTCCTGATCCATCACGATAAACTGATGCTCAACCGGGATGGCAGGCATCTTGATGCCCAACATTTTCGCCGTCCGCTGCGCATGGTTGCCCGACGCGGTCACGACATGTTCGGCGGTGATGACGATCTGCTCATCGGACGGGACCAGATTGCCCCCCTGTTCGACCATCTTGGTCGACGTCACCTCCCAGGCTTCACCATTCCAATGAAATGCATCTGCCTGCCACTTGCGTTCGATCATCACACCACGCTGGCGGGCCCCCTTGGCCATCGCCATCGTTACATCAGCGGGGTTAATATACCCGTCTGTCTGGTGATAGAGCGCCCCTTTTAGGTCATCCGTCCGGATCAACGGCCATTTCGCCTTGATCTGATCGGGCGTCATGAACTCATACGGAACACCACAGGTTTCGGCAGTCGACGCATAGAGCATATATTCGTCCATGCGCGCGTCTGTCTGCGCCATCCGCAAATTGCCGACCACGGCAAAGCCCGCGTTCAAACCAGTCTCTTCCTCAAGGGTCTTGTAGAACCTGATCGAATAGTCATGAATATGAGTCGTCGCAAACGACATGTTGAAATAAGGCAGCAAACCCGCCGCATGCCAGGTCGACCCCGAGGTCAGTTCGTCGCGCTCCAGCAACATCACATCGTCCCAGCCTGCCCGGGCCAGATGATACGCGATGGAGGTGCCAACAGCGCCTCCGCCCACAACCAATGCTTTGACCTGCGTTTTCATAGCGCGATTCCCTTAGACGATCATTGAACTTGTTCTAATCATGCAACGGGGTTGCCCACGTCAGGCACCCGACCCGTCGCAGCAAAAAAACGACCTCCCGCAGGATCCGCTTCATCTTGCCGCATAAACTCCGGGGTTTGGGGCAGCGCCCCAAGGCCGCGCGCCAGCGCAAATCAATCGCGTCGCGCATATGCGCGTCCGTTCAACGGCTGAAAATCTTGCCGGGGTTCATGATATTCTGCGGGTCCAGCGCGCCTTTGATCGCTGCCATGAATTCAGTCGTCGCCCCCAGTTCCTTGACCAGATAGGGCATCTTGCCCTGGCCGATCCCATGCTCACCCGTACACGTCCCTTCCGCCGCGATCGCTTCATCGGCGAGCCACGCCACAAAGGTTTCGGCACGCGCCACTTCATCGGCGTCCTCCATATCGATCAAGACCAGGCAGTGGAAATTGCCATCCCCCACATGGCCCACGATCGGCGACAACAGATCAAGCTCCGCCGCCTTGGCCTGCGCCCCGGTAACGGCGTCCGCCAGTCTTGAGATCGGCACACAGACATCCGTCGATATACCTTGTGCGCCCGGGCGCAGTTGCAGCGTCGCCCAGTACAGGTCATGGCGCGCCTGCCAGAGCTTGTTGCGTTCTTCGGTGCTGGTCGTGGCTTCAAAATCCGTGCCCCCCACATCCTCGGCGATAGAGGCAAACATTTCTGTCTGTTCCCGGACGCTCTGATCTGACCCGTGGAATTCCAACAGCAACAAGGGAACCTCCGGCAGGGCCAAGCCCGCATAGGCATTGGCCGCGCGCACATTCAACTCGTCCAGCAACTCGATACGGGCCACCGGAATACCGTATTGGATCGTGGTCATCACGGCACGGCAGGCCGCATCGATGGACGGAAAAGACATCCGCGCCGCACTGATCGCTTCCGGTATACCCTGCAATTTCAAAGTGATTTCCGTGATCAGACCCAAAGTCCCCTCAGAGCCGACCAAAAGCTGAGTCATATTATACCCGGCGGATGTCTTCTTGGCCCGCTGCGCCGTGCGGATGATGCGCCCATCTGCCATCACCGCCTCCAGAGCGATCACATTGTCTTTCATGGTGCCGTACCGGACCGCATTTGTACCGGACGCACGGGTCGAGGCCATGCCACCGAGCGACGCATTGGCACCGGGATCAATTGGAAAGAACAGGCCTCGGTCCCGCAAATGCGTGTTCAACTGTTCCCGCGTGACACCGGGCTGCACGACACAGTCCAGATCTTCGGCATGCACCGCCAGAATGGCATCCATCTGCGTCAGATCAACCGACACACCACCGGCCGGTGCATTCACATGCCCCTCCAGCGATGTCCCTGTTCCAAAGGGGATCACCGGCACCTTGTGCGTCGCGCAGACCTTGACGATCTCCGACACCTCCGCCGTCGAGCGGGGGAAAACCACGGCGTCCGGCGCCTGTGGCCGGATCCACGTCGTCGTGTGCGCGTGCTGGTTCCGCATCGCCTGGCCGGTATGAAGCCGATCGCCAAATTGCTGCTTGAGCACGCCAAGCGCCGTTGCAATGCCGCTTTCATTGCGCGGCAAATCGATGGATTGCACCATAGGTTTCTCCTCACATCTGCGCCGGGATCAGTTCCCCAGGGCAATTCCTTCGCGGCGTGGATCCGCGCCGCCTTGCAATCCATCGCCAATGGCAATCGCGTGCAGGCCCGAGTTCAAGTCGCGCACATTCACCTCAAACCCCATCGCCTCAAGCGGCCCACCAAGGTCTTCGGCGGACGTCCCCGCTTCCACATCATAGGTCCCAAACCGGTTGACCGCATGGGGCAGATCAATGGCTTCCTGCACATTCATGCTCCAATCGATGTGGGCAATTATGGCTTTCGCAGTGTACCCGATGATGCGACTGCCACCGGGGCTGCCGATGGCGAGAACGGGCGCACCATCCTTGAGCACGATTGTCGGCGACATCGAAGACCGCGGCCGCTTGCCCGGCGCCAGCGCGTTGGCGATCGGGACGCCGTCGCTATGGGTCCGGAAACTGAAATCCGTCAACTCGTTGTTGAGCAGGAAGCCGTTCACCATCAACCGGGATCCAAAGGCGTTTTCAATCGTCGTGGTCATTGAAGCGACGTTGCCGTAGCTGTCGACAATCGAGATATGCGATGTCGATGGCAGTTCGATGCTTTCGTCATCCGCCCACATCATCGCATGATCAAAGGCTGGGTTGCCGGGTGCCACATCGTTCAATGCCGCGTCGCCGCCCAGCACCTCGGCCCGTTCGGCCAGATAGGCCGGGTCCACCAGCCCCTTCGTCGGCATGGGCACAAAATCACTGTCCGCCATGAACCGCCCCCGGTCCGCAAAGGCCAGCCGGGACGCATCGCCAATCAATCGCCAGCTTTCGGGATTTTCGGCCCCCAACGCTGCCAGATCATAGCTGTCGAGGATGCCCAGAATTTGACCGACAGTGAGGGCACCGGAAGAGGGCGGCCCCATTCCGCACACCTCATAGGCCCTGTAGACAACACAGACAGGAGGCCGCTCCCGGATCTGATAGACCGCAAGATCGCGCTCGGACAACACACCGGGGTTGTCACTGAAATCGCGCACAGTGGCGACGATATCCTCGGCAATCTGCCCGGTATAGAAGGCATCGCTCCCGTCCGCGGCGAGTTGATTCAAAACCGCCGCGTATTCAGGGTTCTGCAGGGTCGTGCCTGCGGAAATCGGCGTCCCCCCCGGCAAGAAGTAGTCGGCGGTTGCTCCGTGGCGCGCCAATCGCTCCGCATCGCCTTCTACCAAGTCCGCAAGCCGGGGGGACACGTCGAACCCGTCTTCGGCCAGGCCGATGGCCGCGTCAAACAGTCCCGCCCAAGGCTGGCGGCCCCATTTTTCGTGCATCGCTTCCAGCAGCGCAGGCGTACCGGGCGTTCCGACAGATCGCCCCCCCACGACGGCATCGAAGAACCCCATCGGTTCGCCAGCCTCATCCTGAAAAAGCCGCGGCGTTGCCAATAACGGAGCCGTTTCACGCCCATCGAGCGTCGAGAGCGAAGACGTTTCCGCGTCGTACCAGACCAGAAATGCTCCGCCGCCCAAACCTGACGATTGCGGCTCGACAAGGCCCAGAACGGTCTGGACGGCAACCATCGCGTCCGCGGCCGTCCCCCCTTTGGCCAGGATATCCACCCCCGCCTCAACCGCGAGGGGGTTGGCCGCCGCGACCATGTAGTTACGGGCAGTGACCGGTTGACCAGCCTGCTTGGCGGCCAGCGATGCCGCCACGGCCTCAGATGCCGCGGCCACACTGGCCGACGTCGCGCTTTCAGGTTGCACGGCGTCGGCCGCTTGCTGAGCCAGCGCCGTGCCGACCGTGAGGGAAAAGGCAATCGTCAGAAAAAATCGCATCGGTTTCTCCACTTGGTGCACAAGGCTTTTCTCAAAAGCCTTTGCCGGAAAACGCGCCGTTTTCCGGCTGGTCAAAGCCGGATCAGAGCATGGACGGCACAACCTGATCCGGCGGTCGGTGGCCGTCACTGAACGTCTTGATGTTGATGATCACCTTTTCGCCCATCTCAACCCGGCTTTCGCGCGTGGCCGAGCCCATGTGCGGGAGCAAAACGACGTTCTCCAATTCACGCAGGCGCGGGTTCACCTTGGTGCCTTGCTCGTAGACATCCAGACCCGCCCCGGCGAGGTCGCCTGCACGCAGCATCCGGGTCAGCGCGTTTTCGTCGATCACTTCGCCGCGGGACGTGTTCACGATAACCGCATCCGGCTTCATCAACTTGAGGCGGCGTGCGTTCATCAAATGAAACGTAGACGGCGTGTGCGGACAATTGATACTCAGCACATCCATCCGCGACACCATCTGATCCAGACTGTCCCAGTAGGTCGCGTCCAACTCCTGTTCCGTCTCGGGGCGCAGGCGTCTGCGATTGTGATAGTGCACCTGCATGCCAAAGGCCGCAGCCCGCCGCGCGACCGCCTGTCCGATCCGGCCCATCCCAAGGATACCGAGGCGTCGCCCGCCAACGCGCCCCCCGAGAAAAGCAGTCGGTGCCCATCCCTCCCAATGGCCGGTTTCCATCGCTTTCATCCCTTCGCGGATCCGCCGAGATACCGCGAGAATCAGCGCCATGGTCATATCCGCCGTATCATCCGTCAGAACCCCCGGCGTATTGGAGACCAGAATACCGCGCTGGCGGGCGGTCGCGACGTCGATATTGTCGACACCCGCCCCGTAATTCGCGATCAGTTTCAACCGGTCCCCCGCCTGTCCAATCACCGACGCATCAATCGTATCCGTGATCGTCGGCACCAGCACATCCGCCGTTTTCATGGCGTCCACCAGCTCGTTTCGGGTCATCGGCGCGTCGGTCTCACGCAGGCGCACATCAAAAAGTTCACTCAGCCGTGTTTCCACTTCGGCCGGCAACCGTCGCGTTACGACAACACTCAGACGTTCCTTTGGCATTGTGCCCTCCCCGCGCTTGGCCTGTTCGTTATTTAGGGGCATGGTGGCGGATGTGAGCACGAGGCACAAGAACCTCGGCCACATCAAGAGGCACGAGATGAGCGGAAGTTACCTTGTGATGCGGGCACACGGACGATTTTTGAGTATTTTCCTCGCGCTGGCGCTGGCGATGCCTGTTGCAGCGCGCGACACGGGCCAAGTCACGAATCTGCCTTTGCCCCGATTTGTTTCCCTGAAAGCCAGTGAAGGCAACGTGCGTCGCGGCCCGTCCTTGACCCATCGGATCGACTGGGTCTTTCAACGGCGCGACATGCCGCTGAGAATCACCGCCGAACATGGGCACTGGCGCCGCGTCGAAGATCGCGACGGTCTGGGGGGATGGGTTCACTATTCCCTGCTGTCCGGCACACGCACGGTGATCGTGGAACAAGACATGCTGACCCTGCGCTCCCGGCCTGAACCGAACGCTCCCGTCACTGCGGCCCTTGAGGCAGGCGTTGTCGCCCGTCTGGGGGAATGCGGGCCGGAATGGTGCAAGCTCAATTCAGGTGGATACAAAGGATGGGCCCCAAAGGCCCGCCTCTGGGGCGTCGCCATGGATGAACTGCGCGACTGATCTTTCGGCCTCACGCAATCTGCGCGAAACCGCGTGTTTCGACAACGGAACCGCCCGCAAGAGCCACACAATCTGAACCACTGTCTTGTCAGCACCGGGATCTGCAAATCGTGCGGCGTGCTTAACTCTGTCGGCAAAAGTGCGCGCGTGATCACATGTCTCACGTGGCGGCAATAAACGCCAACGTTGCCTGTGCTAATTCCGGTCCGACATCCTCTTGCAGGAAATGGCCCGCATTGGGCAGAACCTGGTGCGCTTGTCCGGCTGCGCCCGACATCCGTGCCTGAAACAGTTTGTCAACGCCCGCCATCACCTTGTCGTCCGCGCCGAAGATAGTGAGCAAGGGGCAGATCCAGGCCCCGCAACACCTGCCAAGACGCCCGGTTCGGTTCAGATGCCGGATCATCCGGGCGCGTTGGCACAAGCATCGGAAACTGCCGCGCCCCTGCTTTGTAACGCTCATCCGGAAAAGGCGCATTGCAGGCCGCGATGTTCTGATCGGAGAGCCTCCGCGTGGTCGCACCATAAACAATACGACCCGAATTGAACTGTTCCACGGATTGGGAAAAGCCGCGCCATGCTTCAAACGCGGGCCACGGCCCCTCGTCACCCGTTGGGAGCGCCGTATTCGCCGCCACAACACACGCAGTTCGCTCTGGCATCGCAGCAATCAATCGCAGCCCGATCAGCCACGACGTCACCCAGTCGATGTGGTCTTGATAGGTGTAATCGCCCCGTTCTGCCGACTTGTCGGATGTGCCGAAGCCGACAAGGTCAGGTGCCAAAACACGGTGCCCCGCTTTGGCAAAAACGGGGATCATCTTTCGATAAAGATACGACCAAGTAGGTTCGCCATGCAGGCACAGGATGGGGCCGCAACCGACGGGCCTTCGTCGACATGATGCATGCGCAGTGTGCCCCCCTGCCCCATCCGGGATCGTCGTGTAGTACGGTGCAAACTCATAGCCGCACAGATCCGCAAATGCAGCGTCCGGTGTGCGCAGGACTTTCATGGCCCTCTCCTTTTCGATAGGCACGGGGATAACGGGCCGTGACCTCACATCGTCCTCACTCAGATTCAACCAGACAGGAACCTATCCATGCAAGCAATGTCCTACACACGATTTGGCGCAGCTGCCGATGTTCTGGAAATGATAACACTGTCAACGCCCACGCCAAAGCCGGGCGAGGTGCTGGTGGAACTCGCCGTTTCAGGCGTTAATCCCTCGGATGTGAAGGCGCGTTCCGGATCCCGTCCCGGTGTGACCAAACCCGCATTTGACCGGATCATACCGCACAGCGACGGCGCCGGCACGATCGTCGCGGTTGGGGACGGCGTGGCGTCCGATCGGCTCGGCACCCGCGTCTGGATCTGGAACGGGCAATGGCAGCGTGCTTTTGGCACTGCGGCCACGCATATCTGCTTGCCTGCGGATCAGACCGTCGCCTTACCGGAGAGCGTATCCTTCGAGACAGGTGCCAGCCTCGGCATTCCCGGCCTCACCGCCTGCCACGCCGTGTTCGGGGGCGGCGATATCCGCGGGCAAACTCTTCTGGTGCAAGGTGGCGCGGGCACAGTCGGACTGCTGGCCGTACAACTGGCCAAATGGGGGGGAGCGAAGGTGCTCGCGACGACAAGCAAGGGCAGAATGGCAGCGGCACGCGCAGCAGGAGCGGATGTCGTTCTGGACTACACCACGGCGGATTTACCTGCACAGATATTGGCGGCCAATGACGGCAAGTTCATGGATCGCATTGTCGAAGTGGAATTCGGCCTGAACATTGCGACCGACGCGGAGGTGATCGCACCCAATGGAACCATCGCGGCCTATGGATCTGCCCAATCGATGACGCCCGCGTTGAATTTTGGCCCCCTGCTGTTCAAAGCCGCGACCATCGACATCCTGTTGATCTATCTGCTGCCCAAGCTTCAGCGTGACGCTGCCATAACCCGGTTGCACGATGCGCTCGGCCAGGACGCGCTGAACTGTCCGGTCGAGGCTTCATATCCATTGGAACACTGTGCCAAAGCGCACGAAGCGGTTGAGGCTGCGGGTCGCGACGGGGCCATTCTGGTCAATATGCAAGCCTAACCAGAAAAGCACGCCACGCGACCGTACCTCGATCTGCGCAAGGTCCGGTCGTACATGCGGTTTTGAGAAGACCATGCGCGATTGTGCAAATTTTGAGTTGGCGAACCTGTTCGGCAGTGTAAATCAGTTTGTCCGGTTTCAAGGATGCGCCCGATGCGCTTTTTGCTGAATAGGGGCTTGCACGCTCGGCACTCTCGCTCTAATTAGCGCTTCACGTTGGGATGTAGCCAAGTGGTAAGGCAACTGTTTTTGGTACAGTGTACCGTAGGTTCGAATCCTACCATCCCAGCCAAATTATCTCTTTAGTTGCTGTGCCAATGTAGCATAAGCGTGCCAATCTGGCGTCACTTCGTGCATATCCGTGTCAAGGAGTTTTTTCGGAATTTTCTCCACAAATGGATTCTGTGTGCGCTTTTGAGGAGGAAATTCGGCGATTC
>NZ_JAIMIA010000005.1 GCF_019966495.1 Tateyamaria pelophila
ACATCACGCAATTTCCTGTCGATGATCAAACTGGCATCCGTCAGGCTGTGGATCGAGTTTTATGAGTCCGCTGCCTAGTAAGACAGACCACCGCAGCGTAGACATTCGACATCAATTTCCGAACTGACCGCGATGGTCCTTGCCCCTTCCAATCTGGAGCGTCACATGGGACCAAAAAGTAAGTTGTCCCCCAAGACAACAAACACAAGAGTCCCAATTGGCCTCGATTCGACAGTCGCAGAAGTGCGGCACAAGTTCTGTGAACACGTTCACAGAGCATAAGATTTAGTTAATTTTAAATGTCGAGTTTCTAAATGTCGAGTTTCGAACTTAAGGCGTCTTTGTCCAACACCTCGATCAAACCGCGCGACACCGATACGATCTCTTCACGCCTCCATTCGGCCAGTGTCTTGGACACCATCTCGCGCGTTATGCCGACATAATCCGCCAATTGGGACTGCGACATCGCAATCTTTCCGCCCTCCCCTGCGAGAAAAAGCGTCTTGGCCGCCAGACGGGCGGTCGGCGCGAGAAAGGCTTGTTCCTCGACTTGCCGGGCCAGCCATCGCAGGCGTTTCCCGGCCAGGCTCAACAATTCCGCCGCCAGATGCGGTTGCACTTTGACAGCCTCCATCAGGCTGGATTGACGGATATAGCGCACGTGGCTTGCCTCGGTCGCTTCGATACGTGCTGTGCGTGGACCGGGATCAAAAAGCGCAATTTCGCCAAAAACACTTCTCGGGCGCAAGAGGTTTAATGAGAGTTTTCGACCTTCGACGGAAAACACACAGACTTCCAAAAGACCGGCTTCAAGGATGAACAGGCGATCATCGTGCTCACCCTGCTCACACACCACCTCGCCAGCTTGCAGATGCAAGGATACGAAGCCTTTGTCAAAAACACGGCGCAGCTCATTCGAGGTCTCCAGAAAAAGAGTCGTTTGGTCCATCAAAACACCGCCGCTTTTGCGTCTGTAGGTGCATCGGACAGACACGGTAGAATGCACATTGTCAAACGTTGGCCGCAATCAGAACGCGTACATGCAACCCCTGTTCGAACTTCCGTCTTGTCATTTCCCAAAAAAGTCACCTTAACGATTCAGATCAAAGCCGCGCATGCGCACAACCGTTAGACTCCGGACCATCTCCAGACCGTGCGATGATGGCACGCAAATCTAAAGAAAGGCTCAAAATGGCAAAGCACAAAGCCCCCTCCCTCGATCCCACTGCCTCTATGACCAGCGCCATGGTCACCTTTGGCCCGACCATGACCAAGGCTTGGTTCGGTCTTGCGAGCGAATGCGCACAATTCGCTGTAAATCGTCTGCAACAGGATCTTGAGGCGCAACGTTCCCTGCTATCGTGCAAGACTCCCATTGATCTGGTGCAGCGGCAGTTTGACTATTGTCAGGCCGTCTCACAACTCTGTGCGAACCAGTCTACCCGGATGTTTGAATTGATGACCGAAACGGTGCAACAAACGTCGGACGAGGCAAAACGGGACCATTCCCGTAAGTACGACGACATCCCACTCTGACGCGGTGTGCGAGCAAAAGAAAACCCCGGCTACTTTCGCAGCCGGGGTCAAAGTCTGATCGGCGTTGCGCCCGAACCTTACAGCCCGGTGCTCACGTCGATTGTGTTGCCTTCTTCAAGCGTCACATACGCCTTCTTGACGTCTTTGCGCTTGCCCAGTTGACCGCGGAACCGTTTGACTTTGCCTTTGGTTATGGTCGTGTTCACGGCCTTCACCTTGACACCAAAGAGCGCTTCGACAGCCTCCTTGATCATCGGCTTATTGCTGTCGATCGCCACTTCGAACACAACGGCGCCATTTTCGGACGTCATTGTCGCTTTCTCTGTGATGATCGGCTTGCGGATCACATCGTAGTGTTCTGCCTTGGCACTCATTTCAAGCGAGCCTCCAGTGCTTCGATACCCGCTTTGGTGATCACCAGAGTGTCACGCTTGAGGATATCGTATACGTTTGCGCCCATCGACGGCAGGATATCCAGACCTTCGATGTTGCGGGACGCGGCGAGGAAGTCTTCGTTCACAGATGCCCCGTCAATGACCAACGCGCGTTTCCAACCCAGATCCTTGACCTGTTTGGCCAAAGCTCCGGTTTTGCCGGATGTGGACGCGTCTTCGATCACCACCAACTCGCCTGCGGCCATTTTGGCGGACAGAGCGTGCTTGAGGCCCAGTTTACGGAACTTCTTGGTAAGGTCGTGGCCGTGCGAACGCACCACGGGACCCTTGTAGATACCACCACCGCGGAAGATCGGAGCAGACCGCGCGCCGTGGCGTGCGCCGCCGGTGCCCTTCTGACGATAGATCTTCTTGGTCGAATAGTTCACTTCGGACCGCGTCTTGACCTTGTGCGTACCAGCCTGCGCGTTGTTACGCTGCCAGCGAACGACGCGGTGCAGGATATCGGCGCGTGGTTCCAGACCAAACAGGTCTGCATCCAGCTCGATATCGCCCGCTTTGGCGCCGTCGAGTTTGATTACATCGAGTTTCATGCATCACCCTCTTTCTTCTGTGCTTCAGCAGCTTCTGCTTCGGCCACAGCATCCGTCTTTGCCTCTTCGGCCTCGGCGGCTTCCATTGCGGCTTGCTCTTCTGCGGCGGCTGCTGCGGCGGCTTCTTCGGCCTCTGCGGCGGCTGCGGCTGCAGCTTCTTCAGCGGCTTTGGCTGCTTCTTCGCGGGCAGATTTCAGAGCTGCGGGCAGGATTGCGTTTTCAGGGAACGGCTTTTTGACCGCGTCCTTGACGGTCACCCAACCACCTTTTGATCCGGGCACGGCGCCCTTGATCATGATCAGACCACGATCGGAGTCGGTGCGCACAACCTGAAGGTTCTGCGTTGTCACCTTGGCCGCACCCATGTGACCGGCCATTTTCTTGCCTTTGAAAACCTTACCGGGATCCTGACACTGACCTGTCGAGCCGTGCGAACGGTGCGAGATCGAAACACCGTGCGAAGCACGCAGTCCGCCGAAGTTGTGGCGTTTCATGGCGCCGGCAAAGCCTTTACCAATCGATGTGCCCGTGACGTCGACGAACTGACCTTCGAAATAGTGATCGGCGATGATTTCTTCACCAACACCGATCAGATTGTCTTCGGTCACGCGAAACTCGACCAACTTCCGCTTGGGCTCAACCTTTTGGGCGGCGAAGTGGCCGCGCATGGCTTTGCTCACGCGTTTCACTTTTGGCGACCCGGCGCCAAGTGTCACAGCGGTGTAGCCGTCCTTGTCCGATGTACGGTTGCCGACAACCTGAAGGCCGTCCATCTGAAGCACGGTCACAGGAATCTGTTTGCCATCTTCCATGAACAGGCGGGTCATGCCGACTTTTTTTGCGAGTATTCCAGAGCGCATATTCTATACCCCCCTTATGACTGCAATTTGATCTCGACATCCACACCAGCGGCGAGGTCGAGCTTCATCAGCGCGTCAACGGTCTGGGGGGTCGGATCAACGATGTCGAGCAGACGCTTGTGCGTCCGGATCTCGAACTGGTCACGGGATTTCTTGTCAACGTGGGGACCACGCAGAACGGTGAACTTTTCGATTTTGTTCGGCAGCGGGATCGGGCCGCGCACGGACGCACCGGTACGTTTGGCGGTGTTTACGATTTCCTGTGTGGACGCATCCAGCACACGGTAATCAAACGCCTTCAAACGGATGCGGATATTTTGGCTTTGCATTGCCATTATCGTGTTCCCTTATTCGGGTCTTTCAACGGAGAGGAGGAGCATCGCTCATCGGTGCCCCTCATCGCGTCTGTTTTTTGTAAAGGCGGACCACGGGTCCGCCTTGCATATCCGGGGTCGGGCGCACCTGAGGGCGCGCCCTGTCCGTTTTACTCGGTGATTTTGGAAACCACGCCGGCGCCGACGGTGCGGCCACCTTCGCGGATCGCAAAACGCAGGCCTTGCTCCATCGCGATTGGCGCGATCAGCTCAACACCAAAGGACACGTTGTCGCCCGGCATAACCATTTCCGTACCTTCGGCCAAGTTCACTGTGCCGGTCACGTCGGTGGTCCGGAAGTAGAACTGTGGACGATAGTTGGCGAAGAATGGCGTGTGACGGCCACCCTCTTCCTTGGTCAGGATATAGGCCTCTGCTTCGAACTTGGTGTGCGGCTTAACCGAACCTGGCTTACACAGGACCTGGCCACGCTCAACAGCTTCACGGTCGATACCGCGCAGCAGGGCGCCGATGTTGTCGCCCGCTTCACCGCGATCAAGCAGTTTGCGGAACATTTCAACACCAGTACACGTCGTGGTCTGGGTGTCTTTGATGCCAACGATTTCGATGTTGTCGCCGACATTGATCACGCCACGCTCAACACGGCCGGTCACAACTGTACCACGACCGGAGATCGAGAACACGTCTTCGACGGGCATCAGGAACGGCTGGTCAATCGCGCGCTCAGGCGTTGGGATGAAGTCATCCACGGCGGCCATCAGCTCACGGATCGAGTTTTCACCGATTTCTGGGTCGCGGCCTTCCATTGCGGCCAGGGCGGAACCCCGGATCACAGGAATATCGTCGCCAGGATACTCGTAGCTCGACAGAAGCTCGCGGATTTCCATTTCCACCAGTTCCAACAGCTCTTCGTCGTCAACCTGATCCACTTTGTTCATGTAGACAACCATTGTGGGGATACCCACCTGGCGGCCGAGCAGGATGTGCTCACGAGTCTGTGGCATCGGGCCGTCAGCAGCGTTCACAACCAGGATCGCGCCGTCCATCTGGGCAGCACCGGTGATCATGTTCTTGACGTAGTCGGCGTGGCCGGGGCAGTCAACGTGGGCATAGTGACGTGCGTCGGTTTCGTATTCGACGTGAGCAGTCGAAATGGTAATCCCACGCGCTTTTTCTTCGGGCGCGCCGTCGATCTGATCATAGGCTTGGAAATCGCCAAAATACTTCGTGATCGCAGCCGTCAGTGTCGTCTTGCCGTGGTCAACGTGACCAATCGTGCCGATGTTAACGTGCGGTTTGTTACGTTCAAACTTTGCCTTTGCCATGATGGCCTCCTTGAGTTGGATGGCGGAGCAAGCCCCGCCCTTACCGAGTTGTGGGTAGGGCGGGGTATTCCCGCCATCCCGTTATGCGTATTTCGACTGGATCTCTTCCGAGATGTTCGACGGAACCGGTTCGTAGTGGCTGAACTGCATCGTGAAGTTCGCACGACCCGACGACATCGACCGCAAGGTGTTGATGTAGCCGAACATGTTTGCCAGCGGCACCTGTGCGTCAATCGCGATGGCATTGCCACGTGTATCCTGACCCTGAACCTGACCGCGACGCGACGTCAGATCGCCGATGATGCCGCCTGTGTAGTCTTCAGGCGTCACAACTTCGACTTTCATGATCGGCTCGAGCAGTTTCGCGCCCGCTTTGCGCATGCCTTCACGCATGCCCATACGTGCAGCGATTTCAAAGGCCAGAACGGACGAGTCAACATCGTGGAACTTGCCGTCGATCAGGGCCACCTTGAAGTCGATCACCGGGAAACCGGCCAGAGGACCGCTGTCCATGACAGAATTGATGCCTTTTTCGACACCCGGAATGTATTCCTTGGGCACGGAACCACCGACGATGCGGGACTCGAACGAATAGCCTTCGCCTGGCTCTGTCGGCGAGATGATCAGTTTCACTTCGGCGAACTGCCCCGAACCACCCGATTGTTTCTTGTGGGTGTAGGTATGCTCGACCTCGTGGCCGATGGTCTCGCGGTAGGCCACTTGCGGGGCACCGATGTTGGCTTCGACCTTGAACTCGCGCTTGAGACGATCCACCAGAATATCGAGGTGAAGTTCGCCCATGCCTTTCATGATGGTCTGACCGGATTCCAGGTCAGTTTCCACGCGGAAGGATGGATCTTCGGCGGCCAGACGTTGAAGGCCCATCGACATTTTCTCTTGGTCAGCCTTGGTTTTGGGCTCAACGGCGATCTCGATCACTGGATCAGGGAACGTCATCGTTTCCAGAACCACAGGATCGTTGACGGCGCAAAGCGTGTCACCGGTTGTGGTGTCCTTCAAGCCGGCAAGCGCGATGATATCGCCCGAGAACGCTTCCGTGATTTCCTCACGGTCGTTCGAGTGCATCATCATCATACGGCCAACGCGCTCTTTACGCTGTTTGGTCGAGTTCAGAAGCGTATCACCCTTGTTCAGCACGCCCGAGTAGATTCGTGTGAATGTCAGCGTGCCAACGAACGGGTCGTTCATGATTTTGAACGCCAGACCAGAGAATGCCATGGTGTCATCCGCGCGGCGCGGAATGTTGCGTGTTTCTGTCTCGTCACCGGGTTTGAAACCCATGTAATCCACAACGTCCATCGGCGATGGCAGATAGTCGATCACGGCGTTGAGCAAAGGCTGCACACCCTTGTTCTTGAACGCCGAACCACACAGAACGGGAATGAATTTAATCGCAAGCGTACCGGCACGGATCAGACGGCGAAGTGTCGGGACGTCCGGCTCTTCGCCGTCCATCAGATACTTCTCCATCTCATCGTCGTCCATTTCGACAGCGACTTCGATCATCTTGGCGCGCCATTCGTCGGCTTGCGCTTTCAAGCTGTCACGGATCGGCTTTTTGACCCAGGACGCGCCCAGATCTTCGCCTTCCCAGACCCATTCTTCCATGGTGACCAGATCGACCATGCCTTCCAGCTCGGTCTCTGACCCAATCGGGATCTGGATCGGGCACGGTGTGGCACCTGTACGATCTTTGATCATATGAACGCAGTTGAAGAAATCAGCGCCGATCTTGTCCATCTTGTTGACGAACACGATACGCGGCACCTTGTAGCGGTCAGCTTGACGCCAAACGGTTTCAGTCTGAGGCTCAACACCGGCGTTGGCGTCCAGAACGGCAACTGCACCATCGAGAACCGCCAGCGAACGCTCAACTTCAATGGTGAAGTCCACGTGGCCGGGGGTGTCGATGATGTTCATACGGTGCTTGGGCGTGTCTGGCGTTTCACCGTCTTCGGTGCGCTCCCAGAAGGTTGTGGTCGCAGCCGAAGTGATCGTGATGCCACGCTCTTGTTCCTGCTCCATCCAGTCCATGGTGGCTGCACCATCGTGCACCTCACCGATATTGTGGGACTTGCCTGTATAAAACAGGATGCGTTCCGAACATGTGGTTTTGCCGGCATCAATGTGAGCCATGATGCCAAAGTTGCGGTAGCGGTCGAGCGGATAATCGCGTGCCATGGGGCTGCTTCCTCAGGAGATCAGTTTTACCAACGGTAATGGCTGAACGCTTTGTTGGCGTCGGCCATCTTGTGTGTGTCTTCGCGCTTCTTGACGGCGGAACCGCGGGATTGCACAGCATCCATCAGTTCGCCTGCAAGGCGTTCTTCCATCGTGTTTTCATTTCGACCACGGCTGGCATTGATCAGCCAGCGGATGGCAAGCGCCTGACGGCGCTCGGGGCGAACCTCGACGGGTACCTGGTAGGTGGCACCACCAACACGGCGCGAGCGAACTTCAACGGATGGCTGGATGTTTTCCAGCGCTTCGTGAAAGACTTCTACAGGCGCGCGTTTGATCTTGGCTTCGACCCGGTCGAACGCATTGTAAACAATGCTTTCTGCAGTCGACTTCTTACCATCGACCATCAGGTTGTTCATGAATTTTGTCAGAACCTTATCGCCATATTTGGCGTCCGGCAGGACTTCGCGTTTTTCAGCGGCGTGACGACGTGACATCTACTGCTCTCCTTATTTGGGACGCTTGGCGCCGTATTTCGAACGGCGTTGCTTACGGTCTTTGACGCCCTGGGTGTCGAGGACACCGCGCAGGATGTGGTAACGCACACCGGGAAGGTCTTTGACACGACCGCCGCGGATCAGAACAACGGAGTGTTCCTGCAAGTTGTGGCTCTCACCCGGAATGTAGCTGATAACCTCAAAACCATTGGTCAGGCGCACCTTGGCAACCTTACGCATGGCCGAGTTCGGCTTTTTGGGTGTCGTTGTATAAACGCGCGTGCACACACCCCGCTTTTGCGGGTTGCCTTCGAGGTGAAGGGACTTCGAGCGTTTTACTTTGGGCTGGCGCGGCTTGCGGATCAGCTGTTGGATCGTTGGCATTGCAGGTCTTTTCCCCGTCTCATCAACATATGTCGTGCGGGGCGGCCCCGCGGTTTCAATACATCGCTCCTGTGCGTCCACAAAAGCGCAAAAACCGCTATCGCTCCCATGAGGGGCGACGCGGTGGGTTTCCAGAGGATCGGGCCAATGCAAAGGCCGGATCGTGTCCACTTCGGTTCTGATTTCGGTCCTGAGGCGTTAACCCCTTCCCGAGATAGCGGGCGTATAGGGGGAGTCGGGGGTGGTGTCAACAGCCACACGCGGCTTGCGCATCCTTGTGACGCTGATGCAAACTCAACGGCGTAACTGGCTTGGAATACAGGGGCAATCAGGATGCAAGTAATCGGGTTGTGTCGATTTTCCTACCCCGCGATCGGCGGCTTTCAAATCGACTTCGACAGCTTCCAAAGTAAACTCGATTATCTGTACGCGCCTGCACGCCTGAATGAGCGTTTTGCGACGTTTGAAACGATCACCCTGCCCTCGTTGCGCGCCCAGACTGACCCGGACTTCACCCTTGTCGTGGTGATTGGCGAAACGTTGCCCGACACCTATCGCAACCGCCTGGAAAGCTTGCTGGAGGACGTCCCGCAAGCCGTGATCCAGACTCATGCCCCGGCCCAACATCGTCCGATCATGAAAAAGATCATCAACAGCGTGCGCACGGACCACAGCACGCCCTGCCTGCAATTTCGCATGGATGATGACGATGCCGTGGCCGTGGATTTTGTACAGCGGCTGCGGCATGTAGCACGGGATGTTCAAGCGCTCGTCGCACTCAAGGACCTGTTGGCCATTGACTTCAATCGCGGGTTCATCGTCCAGCCGGGGCCCAAAGGGATCGCTGCGGCGAAAACCACGATCCCCTATCAAACGGCCGGGCTCGCCATGATGGTGCCTCCGGCCTCGCGCTTGACGGTGATGAACTTTGCCCATCACAAACTCGCCGAGCGGATGACCACGGTCACTCTCACCGACAGTGTCATGATGCTGCGGGGGCACAATGCGTTCAACGATTCGCGTCAGGGCCGATCCGCAAGGCAGCATGAACTGACCCTCATGGATGAGACAGACGAAGCGCTGATGCGCGAACGCTTCAACATTGACTGTGACGCCGTACGCGCCGCATTTTCAGCGCTTTGAAAGAGCCCGCTCGCGGTACAGCGTAAACAGCCCGGTGGCGACCACGATCCCGGCCCCCAGCAAGGTCAGGGCACTTGGCCAGTCGTCGAACACCACCCAGCCCAGCACCAGCGCCCAGATCAGGCCAGTATAGCGAAAGGGGGCAATTAGTGTAATCTCGCCGATACGCATGACGCGCACCGAGAAGAAATACGCACCAATGATCAAGACAGATGCCCCACCGATCAACACCGCAAGACGCGGCGTAATCGGAACCCATTCCGTCGCCGTCGAGGCCACCCCGGCGAACAGCATGACCGTCACGGCAGCCACGAATGTGACAGTCATCGACGGCACACCCGGCGTGAGTTTGCGTGTCACCAGATCCCGGACCGTCACGCAGGCCACGGCAATCAACGCATAGAGTGACCAGATGCTGAATCCTTCCGCACCCGGCCGCACAATCAGCAGCATGCCGATGAAACCCAACAGAATCGCCGCCATGCGCCTCCATCCCAAGGGCTCCCCAAAGAACAAAGCTGCGCCAACGGCCACCGTCAGGGGCAGGACCTGAAGGATGGCAGTGACATTGGCCAGGGGCAGATTAAGAAGTGCCGTAATGAAGAAATAGGCTGCGCCGACCTCGGCCACCGACCGAATGCCGATCAGCACCCAATCCCTGCGGGCAATGTTGAAATGCAACGCGCGCAGATATCGCGCCAGCATCAGGATCAGCAACGATGACAGCACGCCCCGAAGGAACAAGAGCTGCATCAGCGGCACGGCACCGTCAGTCAATTTGATCAGCGTATCGTTCAGCGTGAAACACGCCATCGACGCTATCATCAGGACCACACCGGTCATATTCGGAGACATTGGCATGTCGGAGCGGTAGCACCGGTTTGCATATCGCGCCATGGAAATCGCGCGCCTGCTCCGCGCAGAATGCGGGCAAACGAAGCCGTCCAGATTTGCATCTTTCCGCTTTCCGTCTCGCAGACACTGCGCACAAAAAAAGCCCCCGCGCAGAACGCAGGGGCTTTTACTCAGTCTTTTTTAGCGCGACTTAATCGCGGCTGTCTTCCCCATGGTCAACAACCGTGTCGAACACATCACCACCAGCGATATCGTCAGACGTTGGCGCGGCCAGAGCGGCGGCGGCTGCAGCTTCCTCGCGGCGTGCTTCGATCACGACGTTGTCACGATCTGTCGCAATCTTGCGCATTTGCTGGGTTGCCCCGCCGGTGCCCGCCGGGATCAGGCGGCCCACGATGACGTTCTCTTTGAGGCCGACCAGTTTGTCACGTTTGCCCTGCACCGATGCTTCGGTCAGAACACGCGTGGTTTCCTGGAACGACGCCGCAGAAATGAAGCTGCGGGTCTGCAACGACGCCTTGGTGATACCCAAGAGAATTGGCTCACCTTTCGCAGGACGTCCATCCTTGGACACCGCCTTTTCGTTGGCCTGATCGAACTCTTGCTTGTCCACATGCTCGCCCTTGAGCAGCGTGGTGTCGCCGGAGTCCTGAATCTCCCATTTCTGAAGCATCTGACGCACGATGACCTCGATGTGCTTGTCGTTGATCTTCACGCCCTGAAGACGATAGACCTCCTGCACCTCGTTGATCATGTAATCCGCCAGCGCCTCTACACCCATGATCGCAAGGATGTCGTGGGGGGCCGGGTTGCCGTCCATGATGTAGTCGCCTTTCTGGACGAAATCGCCCTCGACAACAGGAATGTGCTTGCCCTTGGGCACCATGTACTCGACCTTTTCAATGGTCTCGTCCGCGGGCTCGATCGCGATGCGACGCTTGTTCTTGTAGTCCTTCCCGAAGCGCACATAGCCGTCGATTTCCGCGATGACGGCGTTGTCTTTGGGGCGACGTGCCTCAAAGAGTTCGGCCACACGTGGCAGACCACCGGTGATGTCCTTGGTTTTGGCGCCTTCGCGCGGAATTCGCGCAAGAACGTCACCCGCCTTGACTTCGTCGCCATCTTCGATCGACAGAACCGCGTCAACAGACATCGGATAGGTCACCGGGTTGCCAGCATCGTTGCGGACCGGTTCACCATCGGCATCCACCAGAATGATCTCAGGCTTGAGTTCGTTGCCTTTGGGGGCAGCGCGCCAGTCGATCACGATCTTCTGTGTCATACCCGTCGCGTCATCCGTCTCGTCACGCACGGCAATGCCGCCGACAAGATCGACATATTTCGACGTACCGGATTTTTCAGCGATGATCGGCAGAGTGTAGGGATCCCACTCAAACAGCTTCTCGCCACGAACCACTTTCTGACCTTCGGTCACGAACACCGTCGTACCGTAGCCCAGCTTGTGGTTTGCGCGCTCGTCGCCATTTTCGTCCTGAATGATCAGCTTCATGTTCCGGCCCATGACCAGAGTCTCGCCCGAAGAGTTCGCAATCGTTTGCGCGTTCTCAAAGACGATCGTGCCCTCTTGGCTGGCCTCGAGGAACGACTGCTGGCCACCTTGCGCAACGCCGCCAATGTGGAATGTCCGCATTGTCAGCTGTGTGCCCGGTTCACCGATGGATTGGGCGGCGATGATGCCAACCGCTTCGCCGGTGTTGACCATGGTACCGCGTGCAAGGTCACGGCCGTAGCACGTGGCGCAGACGCCTTCTTCGGCTTCACATGTCAAAGGCGACCGGATGCGCATCGATTGCACGCCCGCCTCGTCCACTGCATCTGCCATACGTTCGTCGATCAGCGTGCCATGCGCGATCAGCACTTCGTCCGTACCGGGGCGCAAGACGTCCTCGGCCGTAACACGGCCCAGAACACGTTCCGCCAGCGAGGAGACAACCTCACCATCATTCACCGCCGCTTCGGCGGTGATCGACGTTTCGGTGCCGCAGTCACGGCTGCGCACGATACAGTCTTGTGCTACGTCCACCAGACGACGGGTCAGGTAACCCGAGTTGGCCGTTTTCAGAGCTGTATCCGACAGACCCTTACGGGCACCGTGAGTCGAGTTGAAGTATTCAAGAACGGTCAGACCTTCCTTGAAGTTCGAGATGATCGGCGTTTCGATGATGTCGCCATTCGGCTTCGCCATCAAACCGCGCATCCCGCCCAGCTGTTTCATCTGCGTGACCGAACCACGCGCACCGGAGTGCGCCATCATGTAAACCGAGTTCGGTTCACGCTCAGAGCCATCCGCGTCGACTTGCGCCGCCGAGATCGAGCCCATCATGGCATCGGTGACCTTGTCGTTACACTTGGACCAAGCATCGACAACCTTGTTGTACTTTTCGCCCTGAGTGATCAGACCGTCCATGTACTGCTGTTCGAAGTCTTTCACCTGCTCACGGGTCTCATCAACGATGGGCCATTTCGTGTCCGGGATCAGCATGTCGTCCTTGCCGAACGAAATGCCTGCCTTGAAGGCGTGACGGAAACCCATAGTCATGATCTGGTCACAGAAGATGACCGACTCTTTCTGACCGCAATAGCGGTAGACGGTGTCGATGACCTGCTGCACTTCCTTCTTCCGCAGAAGACGGTTGACCAGCGAGAACGGCGCTTTGTTGTTCAGTGGCAGAAGAGCGCCCAAAAGAACCCGGCCCGGAGTCGTTTCGAACCGCTCCATCACTTCCAGACCTTCGGAATTGATCTGGGGGACCCGTGCGGTGATCTTGGAGTGCAAGTGCACGACATCACTGTCGAGCGCATGCTGCACTTCCTCGATCGAGCCAAAGACCATGCCTTCGCCCTTGAGGCCAGTCCGCTCCAGGGTCACATAGTATAGACCGAGGATCATATCCTGCGAAGGTACGATGATCGGCGCGCCGTTGGCGGGCGACAAGACGTTGTTTGTCGACATCATCAACACGCGGGCTTCAAGCTGTGCTTCAAGGCTCAAGGGAACGTGCACGGCCATTTGGTCACCGTCAAAGTCCGCGTTGAAGGCCGAACAGACCAGCGGGTGCAGCTGAATTGCCTTGCCTTCGATCAGGACCGGTTCGAACGCCTGAATGCCAAGACGGTGCAGCGTTGGCGCACGGTTCAGCATGACAGGGTGTTCGCGGATAACTTCATCAAGAATGTCCCAAACTTCGGGACGCTCCTTTTCCACCAGCTTTTTGGCTTGCTTGACGGTACTGGACAGACCCTTGGCCTCAAGCCGCGAGTAGATGAACGGTTTGAACAGCTCGAGCGCCATCTTTTTCGGCAGACCACATTGGTGCAGTTTCAGCTCCGGGCCGGTCACAATCACCGAACGACCGGAGAAATCGACGCGTTTGCCCAAAAGGTTCTGACGGAAGCGGCCTTGTTTGCCTTTCAACATGTCGGACAGCGATTTCAGCGGACGCTTGTTGGCCCCCGTGATCACACGGCCACGACGCCCGTTATCGAACAATGCATCAACGGATTCCTGCAACATCCGCTTTTCGTTGCGGACGATGATATCGGGTGCACGCAGTTCGATCAGACGCTTGAGGCGGTTGTTCCGGTTGATCACCCGACGATAAAGATCGTTCAGGTCGGATGTCGCGAAACGCCCTCCATCAAGCGGCACCAGCGGGCGCAGTTCCGGCGGGATCACGGGGATCACGGTCAGAACCATCCACTCAGGGCGGTTGCCGGATTCAAGGAACGATTCAACGACTTTCAAGCGTTTGATGATCTTCTTCGGCTTCAGCTCGCCCGTCGCCTCTTTGAGGTCGGCGCGCAACTGGTCCGCTTCGGCCTCAAGGTCGATCATGCTCAGCATTTCGCGGATTGCTTCGGCACCGATATTGGCGGTGAAAGCATCCATGCCAAACGCATCCTGCGCATCCATATACTCTTCTTCAGAGAGCATCTGGCCATAGCTAAGGTCCGTCAGACCAGGCTCGATCACAACGTAGTTCTCAAAGTACAGAACCCGCTCCAGATCACGCAGCGTCATGTCCAACATCAACCCAATGCGCGACGGCAGAGACTTGAGGAACCAGATGTGCGCGACGGGTGCAGCCAACTCGATGTGACCCATCCGCTCGCGGCGGACCTTTTGCAAGGTGACTTCAACGCCACACTTCTCGCAGACAACGCCGCGATACTTCATGCGTTTGTATTTGCCGCACAGACATTCGTAATCTTTGATCGGGCCAAAGATACGCGCACAGAACAAGCCATCACGCTCGGGCTTGAAGGTCCGATAGTTGATAGTCTCGGGCTTTTTGATCTCGCCAAAAGACCACGAGAGGATCCGTTCGGGCGACGCAAGCGATACCTTGATCTCGTCAAAGACCTTAGGCGGCGTCAGCGGGTTGAACGGGTTATTTGTAAGTTCCTGGTTCATTTTGTTACCTCAAATTTTGGGCAATGCGTTGGAAGCGGCGCCAAGATTTTTCGTACGAAAAATCTTGGCTGAGGAAATTCGAAGAATTTCCTTATTCGTCTTCCTCCGCATCCAGGAGTTCCATGTTGAGGCCCAAACCGCGGACCTCTTTGACGAGAACGTTGAACGATTCCGGCACGCCGGCTTCAAAGTTGTCCTCACCCTTGACGATGCTTTCATAGACCTTGGTCCGGCCTGCCACGTCATCCGATTTCACCGTCAGCATTTCCTGCAAGGTATAAGCGGCGCCGTAAGCTTCCAGAGCCCAGACTTCCATCTCACCAAAGCGCTGACCGCCGAACTGCGCCTTACCACCCAGCGGCTGCTGTGTGACAAGCGAGTACGGACCGGTTGAACGCGCGTGGATTTTGTCGTCCACAAGGTGGTGCAATTTCAGCAGGTACTTGATGCCCACGGTCACAGGACGAGCAAACTGCTCCCCTGTTCGGCCGTCAAACAGCACCGACTGACCCGAGGTCGAGAATCCCGCGCGCTTGAGTGCGTCGTTCACATCCGCCTCTTTCGCACCGTCAAAGACCGGCGTGGCGATCGGAACACCGCGCGTCACGTTACCCGCGGCTTCGATCAGGTCTTCTTCACTCATGCCAGTGATGCCTTCTTCGTAGACATCATCGCCATAGGCGAGGCTCATCGCTTCGCGGACAGGGGTCAGATCACCGGAGCGGCGATACTCTTGCAACGCCTCATCGATGTTCACTCCCAAACCGCGCGCGGCCCAACCCATGTGGGTTTCGAGAATCTGACCGACGTTCATGCGCGATGGTACGCCCAGTGGGTTCAGACAGAAATCGACCGGTGTCCCATCCGCGAGGAACGGCATGTCCTCCATCGGTACCACTTTCGAAATCACGCCCTTGTTGCCGTGACGACCCGCCATTTTGTCGCCCGGTTGCAGCTTGCGCTTCACCGCCACGAACACTTTGACCATTTTCATCACACCCGGGGGCAGATCGTCACCGCGGCGAACCTTCTCGACCTTGTCCTCGAAACGGGCATCCAAGGTGCGCTTTTGCGCCTCATATTGCTCGTTCAGCGCTTCGACCACTTGTGCGGACTGCTCGTCTTTCAGGGCAATCTGCCACCATGCGGACCGCGGATAGGCCTCCAGCATATCGGCATCGACGTTCGACCCAGCCTTGAGACCCTTCGGACCTTTGGCAATCTCTTTGCCCAGCAACATGTCGCCCAGACGAGCATAGATGTTACGGTCAAGAATGGCCAACTCGTCGTCCCGGTCACGGGCAAGACGTTCAACTTCTTCACGCTCGATCTGAAGCGCACGTTCGTCTTTTTCCACACCGTGGCGGTTAAAGACACGCACCTCAACAACCGTGCCGAAGTCACCCGGTTTCACACGCAATGATGTATCACGCACGTCCGAGGCCTTTTCACCAAAGATGGCACGGAGGAGTTTTTCCTCAGGTGTCATCGGGCTTTCGCCTTTTGGTGTGATCTTGCCGACCAGAATATCACCCGGCTCAACATCGGCACCGATATAGACGATGCCCGCTTCGTCGAGGTTGCGCAGGGCTTCCTCACCGACGTTGGGTATGTCGCGGGTGATCTCTTCCGGCCCGAGCTTGGTGTCACGGGCGGCGACTTCGAATTCCTCGATATGGATCGAAGTGAACACGTCATCACGGCTGATGCGTTCCGAGATCAGGATCGAGTCTTCGTAGTTGTAGCCATTCCACGGCATGAACGCGACGACCACGTTTTTGCCCAAGGCCAATTCGCCCATGTCGGTGGAGGGGCCATCTGCGATGACTTCACCTTTGACAACCGTGTCACCCACTTTGACCAACGGACGTTGGTTGATGCAGGTGTTCTGGTTCGAACGCTGGAACTTGCGCATACGGTAGATGTCGACGCCCGCATCGCCCAACTCAAGGTCGGACGTGGCACGGATCACGATCCGGGTCGCATCAACCTGGTCGATGATCCCTGCGCGTTTCGCCATGATGGCCGCACCAGAGTCGCGGGCCACAACTTCTTCGATACCGGTGCCCACGAGGGGGGCTTCGGCTTGCAGAAGTGGAACCGCCTGACGTTGCATGTTCGACCCCATCAAGGCCCGGTTGGCGTCGTCATTTTCAAGGAACGGGATCAACGATGCAGCGACTGATACCAACTGTTTTGGGCTCACGTCGATCAAGTCAACGCTGTCGACCGGCGACAGTGTATAGTCCCCCGATTTCCGCGTGTTGACCATTTCGTTAATGAACCTGCCACCTTCGTCCAGGGTCGCGTTGGCCTGCGCCACTGTGTGACGCATTTCTTCGGTCGCGGACATGTAGTGCACTTCGTCCGTCACCTGGCCTTTGTTCACTACACGGTAAGGCGTTTCGATGAAGCCGTACTTGTTCACGCGGGCGAATGTGGCCAACGAGTTGATCAGACCGATGTTCGGCCCTTCAGGCGTTTCGATCGGGCACATCCGACCGTAGTGGGTCGGGTGCACGTCGCGGACTTCAAAGCCTGCACGCTCGCGGGTCAAACCGCCAGGCCCAAGCGCCGACAGGCGACGCTTGTGCGTCACTTCGGAAAGCGGGTTGGTTTGGTCCATGAACTGCGACAATTGGCTTGAGCCAAAGAATTCGCGGACAGCAGCAGCAGCCGGTTTCGCGTTGATCAGATCCTGCGGCATGACGGTGTCGATCTCGACCGACGACATCCGCTCCTTGATCGCGCGCTCCATGCGCAGCAGACCAACACGGTATTGGTTCTCCATCAATTCGCCGACCGAACGCACACGCCGGTTGCCGAGGTGGTCAATGTCGTCGATGTCACCCTTTCCGTCGCGCAGGTCGACCAGCGCCTTGATACAGGCGACGATGTCTTCCTTGCGCAAGGTGCGCTGGGTGTCTTCGGCATCCAGGGCCAGGCGCATGTTCATCTTCACACGGCCCACAGCGGACAAATCATAGCGCTCGCTGTCAAAGAAGAGCGTGTCGAACAGATTCGACGCGGCCTCGACGGTGGGCGGCTCGCCCGGGCGCATGACACGGTAAATGTCCATGAGCGCGGTTTCGCGGTTCATGTTCTTGTCGTTCGCCATGGTGTTGCGCATGTACGGACCGACATTGACGTTATCGATATCGAGCACGGGGATTTCCGTGATGCCCGCATCGATCAGCTCTTTGGCCGTGCCGCCGATCAGCGTGTCTTCCTTGTCATATTCCAAGGTCAGTTCATCACCGGCTTCGACGTAAATTGCACCGTTTTCTTCGTTGATGATGTCCTTGGCGACAAACTTGCCGACAATATGCTCAAAAGGAACAAGCAATTCGGTGACAGCGCCTTCGTCGATCAGTTTTTTGACCGCGCGGGGAGTCACTTTCTTGCCTGCTTCAGCAATCACTTCGCCCGTTTTGGCATCAACCAGATCATAGGTCGGCCGGGTGCCGCGAACGCGATCGGGGAAGAACGGCGTGACCCAGCCTTTATTCTTCTCAAGCTTGTAGGTGACAGTGTTGTAGTACGCATCCATGATCGCCTCTTGGTCCAGACCAAGAGAGTAAAGCAGCGTCGTGACCGGCAACTTGCGACGACGGTCGATGCGAGCAAAAACGATGTCCTTTGCGTCGAATTCAAAATCCAGCCAGCTGCCGCGATAAGGAATGATGCGGCAGGCGAACAGGAGCTTGCCGGACGAATGCGTTTTACCTTTGTCGTGGTCAAAGAACACACCGGGCGACCGGTGCATCTGGCTGACGATCACGCGCTCGGTGCCGTTCACGATGAACGTCCCGTTGGGGGTCATCAGAGGCATGTCGCCCATGAAGACGTCTTGTTCCTTGATGTCCTTGACGGACTTGGCGCCGGTATCTTCGTCCACATCGAACACGATCAGACGCAGCGTCACCTTAAGCGGCGCGCTGTAGGTCATGTCGCGTTGCTGACATTCTTCTACGTCATATTTGGGCTTTTCCAGCTCATATTTGACGTATTCCAGAACGGATGTTTCGTTGAAGTCTTTGATCGGGAAAACCGATTGGAATACGCCTTGAATCCCATCACCGTCGGTGGGGGTTTCGGCGTCGCCGGAGTTCAGGAACAAGTCATAAGACGATTTCTGAACCTCGATGAGGTTTGGCATCTCCAGAACTTCACGGATTTTGCCATAATATTTACGAAGACGTTTCTGGCCAAGGAACGATTGCGCCATACTATAAGTCACCTTTCAGCGTTTCTCTGGGTGCGCGCGCCGTCGGGCCACGGTGCGCTGCCCCTTCGAGAGGATGGGTCCAGATCTATTCACAGCCACCGTCCCACCGATGGCCTCCCGATCTGTTGAACACATCTTGGAAAAGGCTTTGGATCAAAACCCTTGCCAAGACAGGTCAGGCCGGGCACGCGATATGCGCACCCAGCCCAATGATTTCAATGGGGGCACGGAATTTGATGCAAATTCCGGCCGTTTTCCGATCATCGGAAAACGCCCCCGTCCCAAAGGGACTTAGGCCAGTTCGACCTCGGCGCCAGCTGCTTCCAGCTTGGCTTTGACTTCTTCGGCTTCGGCCTTGTCCACGCCTTCCTTGATCTTGCCACCGGCTTCAACCAAGTCTTTCGCTTCTTTGAGGCCCAGGCCAGTCAGGCCACGGACTTCTTTGATGACGTTGATTTTCGAAGCACCTGGCGATTTCAGGATGACGTCGAATTCAGTCTTTTCTTCCTCAGCGGCACCAGCGCCGTCAGCAGGTCCAGCCATCATGACTGCGCCACCGGCTGCAGGCTCGATGCCGTACTCGTCTTTGAGGATTGTTTTCAGTTCTTGTGCTTCCAGCAGCGTCAGACCAACGATGTCTTCTGCCAGTTTTTTCAGATCAGCCATTTTATCAGCTCTTTCCGTTACGATATATGTGTTCCAACGCGATGATGTTCAACCATGCGCCGCTCAGACGTTTGCTTACGCGGCCGCCTTGTCCTCGATTGTGGACAAGATGGATGCGATGTTGCTTGCAGGTGCGCCAATGGCCCCGGCGATATTCGATGCAGGTGCGGCGATACAGCCAACGATCGACGCAATAAGCTCGTCGCGCGAAGGCATTTTCGACACAGCCAGAACACCGGCCCGGTCCAGAGCGTTCTCTCCCATTGCTCCGCCCAGGATCACGAACTTGTCGTTTTCCTTGGCAAAGTCCTCGGATACTTTGGCCGCGGCCACAGGATCTTCGGAGAAGGTCAGAACGGTCATACCCGTCAGATAGTCAGCGATGCTTGCGCAGGGCTTCCCGTCCAGGGCGATTTTGGCGAGCCTGTTTTTGGCAACACGAACGCTTGACCCATTGTCGCGTGCACGGGCACGCAGGTCTTGCATTTCGGCAACTGTCAGACCGGCGTAGTGGGCAACCACAACGACGCCAGAGCTTTCGAAGATCTGGCCGAGTTCGTCGACCAATTTCTCTTTCTGGGCTCTATCCACAGTTCTACTCCAGTTATTGGAGGGGCGGACCCCTCCGGCTCGTTTTTACCACGCAGCCATGCGCGGCAATCGGGTCCAAGCGGGTCGTCGCAGCCCTAAGCCTGGAACACACCAGGCCGGAATGTCTCTTCCCGTCTCAGGCAGGAATTATGATCAGAGGATACCGATCACCCACCGTCTCGGACGAAATAATAGGCCGCCAGCGAATCGCAGACGGCCCATTGCAGGTGACTTAGAGGTTTTGCATCCAAAGTCCAAGGGCGATTTCCCGAAAAATACCGCGGGGCGACACATATGAGGGCTCCGGTGAGGTCCGCCGAGGGTCAACCAAAGTGATCTTCGCGCAATTGGCGCCGCAGAACTTTACCCGACAAAGTCACCGGCACTTCCGCCACGAACCGGATTTCCTTCGGAATTTTGTAATTTGTCAGCTTCTCACGGCACACGCCAATAATCGTTTCGGCGGACAGGTCTTCGTCCGAGCGAACAATGAACGCAACCGGGGCTTCGCCGGTCTTTTCATCCTCAATTCCTATCACACCCACCTGGACAACACCCGGCAAGGTCGAAATCACATCCTCGATCTCATTCGGGGCCACGTTGAAACCGGACACGAGGATCATGTCTTTTTTGCGGTCTACAATCTCGACGAACCCGTCCTCATCCATCACACCAATGTCGCCGGAATAATACCAGCCGTCCTTGAGGACCTCATTGGTTGCCTCGGCATTGCCCCAATACCCCTTCATCATCGACGGGGTTTTTGCGATCACCTCGCCCGGCTGTCCGACCGGCACGTCATTGCCCGAGTCATCCACAATGCGCAGATCCGCGCCCGGCGTGGGAATACCCACCTTGCCAAGTTTGTTATGGCCGATAGGATTGAATGTCAGAAGGCCCGACACTTCGGTCATCCCATAGCCCTGCACAATATCGACGCCGGTCATATCCGCCCATTTTTGCGCAACCCCTGTTTGCTGCGCAGCGCCTCCAGAGGCACAAAGCTTGATATTCTCAAACAGTTTACGATCAAACCATGGCTCGACCATCAGCGCCGCAAAAAGCGTGTTGATCCCTGTGAACCAGGTAAACCGGTACTTCTCAAAGGCCGCTTTGAGGTTGGACGGGGGACGCGGGCTAGGAGCCAGAACCAAATGCGCCCCAACCCCAATGCCGGAAATGAACAGCAAAACAAAAGCTGTGATATGATACAATGGCAGCGCCACCAAAACGACTTCGCCAGTGTGATCCAAAAGCTCGGAGGTCATGGCCCTGGCTTGCTCCATATTCGCAATGACCGCCAGATGAGAAAGCTCGGCCCCCTTGCTGCGCCCGGTAGTGCCGCTTGTGTACTGATACAGCGCTGTCGCGTCGGGGGTCACATCGCTTGTGTAGTCCGACCCGGTGCGCGCGGTCGCGTGCCGCTGTCCGGCGGCCAGAGCTGCGGCAAAGGTCGTGTGCGGCACGACCATCTTCGGAATGACCTTGCGGATGTATTTGAGCACGAAGCCCATCACCGCCTTTTTGACCGGTGGAAAAAAATCGACAACCGAGAGCTTGATGACGTGTTTCACCGCAGTATTGGCGACAATTTCATCGAGCTTGTTGCCGAACACGTCGATGATCACGATCGCTTTTGCGTTGCTGTCGCTCAACTGATGCTCAAGTTCGTGCGGGGTATAAAGTGGATTGATGTTTGTGCCTGCACACCCGGCCAGCGCAATGCCCATAGACGCGACGCAAAAACCAATACAATTGGGGGCCATGATCGCCACGGTGTCGCCGACCTGCAACTTCAATTCTTCACGCAGATAGGCTGCAAAGGCGTCCGCATGCGCTTTGAGCTCGGTATAGGTCAGCGTCGCCTCGGCCCCGTTTGGTAGAATGGTTGTAACGGCCGGGCGGTCTCCAAACTGACTGACAACCTGCGCCGCCAGCGCGTGAAGCGTCTTGCTTTGCATTTTGTCCGGATCAAAGGCCTTTGCCTCATCCGAATAGTACTTCTCCCATGGCCGTGTGTTGCCCATTCCGTTCCTCCCAATCGGTATCCATCCAAATACGAGCCTACATGAATTTCACGATTGTGGAGAATATTCGCACGAGGGGGTCTGAAAACGAAAAAACCGGACTGCATGCGCAGCCCGGTTCTTAGAATTCGAAAGCGAATTCGTTTATTTGGTGATCGCGCTGTCCACGCTGACGCTGACGCCTGCGCCCATGGTCGAGCTGAGCGAGATCTTTTTCATGTAGGTCCCTTTGGATCCCGATGGCTTGGCCTTGGCCACGGCACCGACAAAGGCACGGACGTTCTCGATCAACTTGGATTCGTCGAAAGACGCTTTGCCAACGCCGGCGTGGATTACGCCAGCTTTTTCGACCTTGAACTGGACTTCGCCGCCCTTTGCCGCTTTCACAGCAGCGTCGACGTCCATGGTCACGGTGCCGACTTTCGGGTTCGGCATCAGGTTGCGGGGGCCAAGCACCTTACCCAGACGGCCGACAACCGGCATCATGTCAGGGGTTGCGATGCAGCGATCGAATTCGATCTTGCCGCCTTGCACGATTTCCATCAGGTCCTCTGCGCCGACGATGTCTGCACCGGCAGCTTGCGCTTCTTCGGCCTTTGCGCCGCGCGCGAACACAGCGACGCGCACGTCTTTGCCTGTTCCATTAGGCAGACCAACCACACCGCGGACCATTTGATCAGCGTGGCGGGGATCCACACCCAGATTCATCGCAATTTCGACAGTTTCGTCGAATTTGGCCGATGCATTGCCCTTGATCAGAGCCACGGCTTCTTCAACCGTCAGGTTGTCTTTGCCTGCGAATGCTTCGCGGATGGCTTTTGTACGTTTACCAAGCTTTGCCATATTACTTAACCTCGATACCCATGGAGCGGGCAGAGCCCAGGATGATCTGCATGGCACCTTCGATATCGTTGGCGTTCAGATCCTGCATTTTCGCTTCTGCGATTTCACGGACTTGTGCTGCGGTCACGTGGCCCACGACTTCCCGGCTTGGCGTCTTCGCGCCGGATTTCAGCTTGGCCGCTTTCTTGAGGTAATAGGACGCAGGGGGCGTCTTGATTTCCATCGAGAACGACTTGTCCTGGTAATACGTGATCACGGTCGGGCACGGCGCACCGGGCTCCAGATCTGCGGTCTTGGCGTTGAACGCCTTGCAGAATTCCATGATATTGATGCCGCGCTGACCCAGCGCCGGACCGACAGGCGGGGACGGGTTCGCCTGCCCAGCCTTAACTTGCAGCTTCATGCTGCCTACACGTTTCTTGGCCATTGGCCTTCTCCTTCTCAACTCCCGCCGGATCGCGATCCGTAGGATATGTGTGATGTGGTGCGGTGTGGATCACGCGTGACCCGAGCCTCCCACATGGGATTCTGCCGCAAATACGACAGAGGCGCCGGATACAAGGAGATATGAGGATTGGCAAGGGGTTTGGCGCTGCCGCGATCCGCCGGATGGATCAGGGTGAACTTCTCCACGAAATGGCGACGGGCCTGCACCCTTCAGCCACCCGGCCCGTCCTGACCAAGAAACGGCAATAAGTTGGCGCTTGGTTCTGTTACCGCAGTCGACTATCTGGTCGGATACGCCCCCGGATGCGCAAGGCCATAAACAAAGAATGACTGAAATCATCTTTTTCCTCTCGGTCGGCTTGGCCCACGCGATGACCAATTTCGACAACCTTGCCGTCATGCTCATTCTGGTGCCCGCACTGGGTGCAGCCCGGTGTGTCGTCGCCTATGTCAGCACCCAATTGGTCTGCTTTGCCATCGCCGGAGTTGCGGGTGCGACGGCCATCAGTCTGCTGGGCCCATGGGTCGGCTATGTCGGCCTGGTGCCCATCGGTCTTGGCCTGTTTGCGTTCTGGCAGCAGTCAAAGGGGGATAGCGGCGTCGCAAAAGCCCCACCCGGTTCAATGCTGGCGACGCTTGCCTTGTTTCTGGGGCTGGGGATCGACACGACATTGGTCTTGTCTGCGATCCTGGGGGATTCGTCAGACTTGTGGGACGGGCTGGTCTATCTCGGTGCGATCGCCTCTGTCGCCGTCCTGACCACAATATTCCTTTTGATGGCAAATGGACGGATTGGCGTTGGCGCAGTTGAACGGGTCGGCCGTTTCGCACCCTACGCGATGATAGCGGTCGGGCTCTATATTCTCAGCAACAGTTTCACCGATACCATCTAGGGCGAAGTTCAAAGCCCGCAGGCCTGACTGCGTCGCGCGGACCACACATCCTGGAGGGTGACGCGCTGATCCACCGGTGACGTGCTTGCGGGATTTGCTTTCTCACCTCAGGCAAGGGCCGATCCGCAAACAAAAAAGCCGCGCAGTGCGCGGCCCTTCACTATTTCGACACGGAAGATCGCTTCACACCTGTTTGGTCACCTGAGTGAATTCCAGTTCGACCGGTGTTTCGCGACCAAAGATCGAGACCATGACCTTGAGGCGCTGGCTGTCTTCGTCCACTTCCTCAACCATGCCGTCGAAATCTTCGAATGGACCTTCGTTGACTTTGACCCGCTCGCCAATCTCGAAGTGGATGAGCGTGCGCGGCGAATCTTCGCCTTCCTGTACGCGGTTCAGGATCTGGTTCACCTCGGCATCACGCATCGGCATGGGGCGACCTTGTGGCCCCAGAAACCCGGTGACGCGGTTGATCGAGTTGATCAGGTGATAGCCCTGGTCAGACATCTCCATGTGTACCAGCACATAGCCCGGCATGAAGCGGCGCTCGGTCGTGACTTTCTTGCCGCGGCGCACCTCGATGACCTCTTCGGTCGGCACCAGGACTTCGTCGATCTCGTCTTCCAGGCCGTTTTCCACGACGGAAGTCCGGATGGTTTCAGCAATCTTCTTTTCGAAGTTGGAAAGTACGCTGACGGAATACCACCGTTTTGCCATGATATGCTTGGCCCCTCGCCCGAAGTTTTTTAATACCGGAAGGTCAATCTTCCGCTGCCTGAATAAAAATCGGCGCGAGGCTCGAATCGCCGCGCGCCTATGATCAGGTCAGGGCTGCGGCATACTCTGCACATTTTCAAAGTGCAAGAGGCACCCCGACTTTCGCGATCCGAATTGGGTCAGCCAAAAAATGTCAGGATAAACTCGAGACCCCAGCGAATCAGGATATCGACAATCGCGAAAAAGATCGCCGTCAGCGCCGCCATGATGAAGACCATCACGGTGGTCAGCAAAACCTCACGCCGTGTGGGCCATACGACCTTGGACACTTCCGAGCGGACCTGCTGGATGAACTGGAGCGGATTGGTAGTGGCCATAGCGAATATCTGTCCCTGCTGGAGCGAGTGGATTGCATGTAACGGCACGTTTGCGCAAATTCAAGCCGAGAAAGCGGCCGCTCTCTGACCGTCTGATCTGCAAGACGCCGTTATGCCAAAAGGTCACGGCGGGAAAATCGGGAATGGCAGGGGCACCAGGGCTCGAACCCGGGACCTACGGTTTTGGAGACCGTCGCTCTACCAGCTGAGCTATACCCCTACGGTGGTGTGGTGATTACGCGGGGATGTTTGACAATGCAAGAGCCGAAATGGGCCGAAACGAAGCCTGCGTGCCCTTGGCCAGGCCCGGTCCCGACGGCCCCGCAGCCAGCTACAAATGCCGGTTGCCGGTGACCTGCTTGATCGATCCACACGGCGCTTTTCGCGGTGAAAATGCGCTGAACCATTGCAGGTCAGGGCGAAAAACGCGGGCACACCGGGTTTTAATGCGGTCCTTATCCGGCGACTTCGGGCACCGAGACCGCTTCCGTTTGGGGATCTGGAGTGAACCATCCTTGCTCAGCGCGCTGTTCGACCAGATACTTCTCGACCTCTTTGGCTGCATTCTGGCTCAGAATGACCAGTTGCTCATCGGCGGTCATCGTCAGGCCGGATCCAATAATCAAATCTGTACCAAATGTTTCAAACACGGTGATTTGACGTGGCTCGTCGTTCAGCTTCTTGCCTGCTTCATCATCCCAAACGGTAAGATTAATGATCAGCGCCGACTTTGGCGCGGCCACCACCGGAATGCCCGGAATTGCCAAGATGTAGCCCTCGATTGAAATTCCAAAGTGATAGCGGCTTGCCCCGTCATAGCGATCAAAGCGTTCGGCAATGGCAGCTTTCATCGTGTTCGCCAACATCTCTTCGGACGCTTTGCGGCTCAACGGGCCCTGAGTTGCCTTCGAGGCAACGACAATGTTGTGCTCCAGCCTGAAATCGCCCAACGGGACGGGCGCATCCTTCAGATCCGCACTTCCGCTACATGCCGCCACGACCGACAACATCAGTAACCCAGATACCCAACGCAGCATTATGCTTACTCTCCCCGTAGCATTCATGCACGTGCGATACCTCAGCTACACCCAAGGCGCAATTGTCCCGCGCATCCTTCGTGTTACATCTGCATCAGCCAAGGAGGGATCTTCCATGCCTGAAACTGCCCCCCATCCACGCCTGCCCGTCCGTGTGCCGTTGGTCAACGAAGACTGGGGCATCTGGAAGCGATTGCAGATGGTGCGGGCGAACGTGCTGCAAATGATCCCGGAACGGGCCACTTCAGAGCCCATCGCATCCGGCACCGTCGGCAAACGCTGGCACATGATCATGGACCCGGTCGGCGTGCGCGAAATCCTGCTTGACCGGTTGGATCAATATCCCAAATCCATCGTCACGAAAAATCTGCTGCGACCGGCCATCGGTGAATCGCTGTTCATCGCGGAAGGCGCCCATTGGCGCTGGCAACGTCGCACCGCCGCCCCCGTTTTCTCGCATCGTAATATGATGAACCTGGCCCCGATCATGACGCACGCCGCCGAACGCGCCTCTGAGCGTGTCGCCGCAACAGCCGGGTCCCGGGCCGTCAACATGCTGGACGAGATGATCACAACCACGTTCGATGTCATTGCCGATGTGGCATTTTCGGGCGACGAAACCTTTGACCGCGACGGCGTCCACAACGCCATCAACGACTACATCTCCGAGGTCGGCAAAATTTCCCTGTTCGACATACTGGGCGCGCCCGATTGGGTACCGCGGCCCAGCCGCGTCATGTCCGGCAAGGTGTTGCGCGACATGAAATCCGTCGCGGACAAAACCATCGCGGACCGGGCCGCACGCGACCGCGATGGGGTGCCTGATCTGCTTGATCTCTTGCTCAAGGGCGAAGACCCGAAATCCGGGCGCAAGATGACAACGCCGGAGTTGCGCGACAATCTGCTGACCTTCATCGTCGCGGGCCACGAAACAACTGCGCTGAGCCTTGCCTGGTCGTTATATCTGGTGGCCTTTGATCAGACGGTACAGGACCGCGCCCGTGCCGAGGCGCAGGGCGTCCTGAAAGGTCGCGCCGCGACCGGTGATGATGTGGCGAACCTGCCCTTCATCCGACAGATCATTGATGAAGCCTTGCGCCTCTATCCCCCCGCCGGGCTATTGTCGCGGACCGCTCTGGCAAACGATACGCTATGCGGGCGTGACATCCGCAAGGGCGATACCTGCATCGTTCCCATCTATGCGCTGCATCGCTCCAGGCTGTTGTGGGATGACCCCGATGCCTTCCGTCCCGAACGGTTCGAGGATCGCAAATCAGTGGACCGATATGCCTACCTGCCCTTTGGCGACGGGCCACGCATTTGCATCGGCGCATCTTTCGCATTGCAGGAGGCCGTCATTATCCTGGCCACATTGCTCAGTCGATTCAAATTCACACCGGTGACAGGCCGCGACCCGGAACCGGTCATGATCATAACCCTGCGGCCTCAGGGGGGTGTCTGGCTGATGGCCGAAGCGGCTTGAGGATCAGCGTGACGCGCGATCCGCGCGCGTAGGTCCGTATTGCGCAACAGGCACCGCAAGCTGGTGATCAGATACCAAAACTTGCAAAAAAAGACGTCTTGCAGCACTGCTAAGTGCATTGGCCAGGAGGAATCTACGTGCCACCAAAGACCGAACGACGTCTTGCGGCCATCGTGATGGCGGATGTGGTCGGGTATTCGGGCTATATCCAGCGTGATGAGGTCGGGACGCGACAACTCTTTCAAAAACTGGAAAAGAACTTCTTTCTGCCGCTGTCACGCATGCATGGTGGTCGGATCATCAAAACCATGGGCGACGCATTTCTGATGGAGTTTTCGTCCGTTCTCAATGCCGTCACCTGCGCCGTTGAGCTTCAAAAGCAAATGCACCTGCATGTGAGCGAAGCCGAAAGCCTCGATCTGCGCCGCCTTCAATTCCGCATTGCGGTCAATCTGGGTGATATCATTGTCGAAGATGACGATATCCACGGGGACGGTGTGAATGTGGTTGCCCGCCTGCAGGGGCAGGCCGACCCCGGCGGCGTCTGCATTTCGGACGCAGTCTTTGCCCAGATCAACGGCAAGACAGATATTCCGTTTGAAGATGGCGGTCTGGTCAGTTTGAAAGGGATCACGCCGAAGCAGCAAGTATACCAATGGTCGCCCGAACGCAGCGGGGCCAAATCCACCGCCCTCACCTTGCGCGAGCCGATCGCTCTTGAGGCCGCCCGTCAGGCCTCCATCGCCGTGCTGCCCTTCGAAAACCTGAGTGCGGACCCCGAGCAGGAGTACTTTTCTGACGGGATATCCGAAGACATCATTACAGAACTGAGCCGGTTTCGCGATCTGCATGTCAAGGCCCGCAACTCGTCCTTTGCGCTCAAAGGTCAGCGGATGGACACGGCAGAAGCAGGGGCAGCACTGGACGTCAAATACCTCGTCGAAGGCAGTGTGCGCAAAGCCGGGCAACGGGTCCGTGTCTCGGTGCAACTGATCGACGTGGCCGATGGCGGGCATATCTGGGCGGAACGCTATGACCGCAACCTTGAAGACGTTTTCGAGGTGCAGGACGAGATCACGCGCAGCATCGCATCCGTGCTACCCAACCGCCTGCGCAGCGCTTTGTCCGAACGGATACAACGTAAATCGACCACAAACTACTCGGCCTATGAACTGTTCTTGCAAGGCCGGTGGATTTTCCTCACCTCCGCGGGCGCGGATCCGCGTGCCGTCGAATTTCTGGAACGGGCATTGGCAATCGATCCGAACTATGCTCACGCCCATGCGGTGCTGGCCAATCTCTATGCCTATTCGCTTTTCAGTCTTGGCGTCTGGTACGGCGACCCCGAAGCACGCGCCCGCAGTGCCCTTGGAGAGGCGTTGAAAGCCGGACAGGCGGATCCGACGATCCTGACACTGGCGGCAGAAACACATTACTGGCTGGGCGAAAGTGATCGCGCGCGCCACAACATCGAAGCGGCGCTGCGCATCAATCCACATGATGTCCAATCCCGCGTCGTTTATGGATCCATTCTAAACGGAGCGGGACAGTCCGAAGACGGTCTGCGGGTCATGAAAGAGGCTCTCGAAATGGACGCTCAAATCCTGGATTTTACCAAGGAACCGATGGCCGAGTGCCTGTACATGCTGCGGCGCTACGAGGATTGCCTCGATGTCCTTTTGTCATGGCAAGATCCGCCGCCGCACACCTATGCTCAGATCGCGGCCTGTTACGCGCATCTGGGACAGATGGACAAGGCCAAGGCCGCCGCAGAGAAATTTCGCACCGCCAGCGCAGCGAGTTCGGATTTTGCGCGATATGCGATGTACCATGCCCGGATCTGCCAGTTGCCGGAAGACAAGGAGAACTGGTTGTCGGGCTACCGTATGGCTGGCCTGCTGGACTGACGTTCGCCTTGCGCAGGGTCAGTTGAACTTGTTGTCCCTTGGGAACCCGCGCGGGGCCATCCGGCCCGTGCCCGCACGCTTGCCGCCCCATTCCGCAAGCTCGCTTTCGGTGCGGGTGCGTCCCGCCGGGTCGAGCCAACTCAGCCCTTCGGTGCGTGTGAATGTGGTGGCATCGGACAGCCCGCCGTCCTTGTACTTTTGCAGGCGCACGCCCTTTCCCCGGCCCATTTCGGGCAATTCGTCGAGGTCGAAGACCAGCACCTTGCGGTTGTCACCGACCACGGCAACAGCGTCGCCCGTTACCGGCTTGCACACCGCCAGCTTGACGTCTCCGCGCACGTTCAAAACCTGTTTGCCGGTCCGTGTTTGTGCGATGACTTCGTCTTCGGGCACGACAAACCCGTCGCCCGCCGAAGACGCGACCAACAATTTACGGCCCGGTTTATGGGTCAGGATCTTGTGAATTTGCGCCTCATTCGGCAGATCGACCATCAAACGCAACGGCTCGCCCATCCCACGCCCACCCGGCAAGGTAGACGCCGAAAGCGTATAGAACCGCCCGTTTGATCCGACAATCACCAGGCGATCGGTGGTTTCCGCGTGGAAGATAAAGCTGGGTCCGTCGCCGTCCTTGAACTTCAATTCACGGGTCAGGTCGATATGGCCGGTCATGGCACGGATCCAACCCATCTCGCTGCACACCACCGTGATCGGTTCACGATCAATCATCGCTTCCAGCGGCACCTCTTCGACGGTGCCTGCCTCGGCGAATGTCGTGCGTCGGGCGCCGCCATGCCAATCCTTGCCAAACTGCTTTTTGGTAGCCCGCAACTGGTCCGAAATCGCGTTCCATTGCAGGTCTTCGCTTTCCAGCAAATCCTCAAGCCCGGCGCGTTCTTCCATCAGGGCGGCCTGTTCGCGCAGCAACTCGACCTCTTCGAGACGGCGCAAACTGCGCAGACGCATGTTCAGGATGGCTTCGGCCTGCACTTCGCTCAATTCGCCATCGCCCGGGAGCGGCGGGACATAGTCCGCCTCGTTCATCGCGCGCGGGTGGTCCTTGGACCAGTCTTCCATCATCAATGCGGCTTTTGGGTCATCGTCGTACCGAATAATATCGATCACGCGGTCAAGGTTCAGGAAGGCGACGATGAACCCTTCGAGCACTTCAAGACGGTGGTCGATCTTTTCCAACCGGTGCCGACTGCGGCGCTCAAGCACTTCACGTCGGAAATCAAGAAAGGCGCGCAGTACTTCCTTCATCGAACAGACCTTGGGCGTCACGCCGTCGATCAGCACGTTCATGTTCAGACTGAACCGTACCTCAAGATCGGAATTCCGGTACAGCATTCCCATCAGGACTTCCGGGTCCACGTTTTTGGAGCGCGGCTCGAGAATAAGACGAACGTCATCAGCAGACTCGTCGCGGACATCTCCAAAAATTGGAATCTTCTTGGTCTGGATCAGCTCTGCCAGCTTTTCGATCAGCTTGGACTTTTGAACTTGATAGGGAATTTCAGTCACGACGATCTGCCACTGGCCCCGGCCCAGATCTTCGACCTCGTAGCGGCAGCGCAGACGGAATCCACCCTTGCCAGTCCGGTAAGCCTGCGCAATCTGGTCCGCAGGCTCGACGATCACGCCGCCGGTGGGAAAATCCGGCCCCGGCACGTAATTCAGCAACGTATCATCGCGTGCATCCGGCGTTTTGATCAGATGCAGGCAGGCATCGCAAAGCTCGGCGATATTATGCGGCGGAATGTTCGTCGCCATTCCCACCGCAATCCCGCTCGATCCATTCGCCAGCAAATTCGGAAATTGCGCAGGCAACACAACAGGTTCAGTCAGCGTGCCATCGTAGTTATCGCGGAAATCCACCGCGTTTTCATTCAGACCCTCCAGCAATGCTTCGGCCACGGCCGTCATGCGGGCCTCGGTATAGCGTGCAGCGGCTGGGTTATCGCCGTCGATATTGCCAAAATTCCCCTGCCCGTCCACGAGCGGGAAACGGACGTTGAAATCCTGTGCCAATCGCGCCATCGCATCGTAAATTGCGGCGTCCCCATGCGGGTGATAATTGCCCATCACGTCGCCGGAAATCTTGGCCGACTTGCGGTATCCCCCGGTCGACGACAGACGCAATTCCCGCATCGCAAATAGAATTCGGCGGTGCACCGGCTTCAGCCCGTCGCGGGCGTCTGGCAGCGCCCGGTGCATGATCGTGGACAATGCATAGGTCAGATAACGATCGCCAAGCGCGCGGCGTAGCGGTTCCGTAAGGTCCATGTTGGGGGTATCGGCCTGATCTGACATAGATGCTGTGTAGCCAAGGGGCGGAGCAGGAACAAGCTTACATCGCATCAGACGCCAAAACGATGCTGTTGCAGGCGAATAAGGCGTTGCGAGCCCACAACAGCTTAGGTCTCGTCCATCATTTCGATTTTTTCAGTGTTGTGAATCGGTTGCTTTGATAAGATCAGAAAATGGATTGAGTTTTTTTGATTGAGCTGGGGGGCGATTTGGTGCGTTACGTAATTGCTGCATTCTTTTTTCTGGGGTTGGTGTTCTATGAAATGAGCGGCGGTGCCGATTTCGACGCCGACGCAACGCGACTGTCCCGAATCGAAGCGCCTCTGACTGATGAGCCAGAAAAACTGGAACAAGTGTTTGCAGGAACGGACTCCGCATTGACAGAGAATGTGACGCGAGCGGCACTCAACCTGAATACCGTACAAGATGTTGTGCGCCCGGTGCGCACAAATCGGACAACACTCGCCCCTGCACCATCCGCTCTGGACGTCCCCGGAGCTACGGTGAGCACAGCACCACCCGCTGAATTTTTTCCCAGCCTCGTGGGCGACAGTCTGGTGGATACGAACATCCTGATAGATCGCTCTGCAATTACTGTCGTTGATTTCAGCGACAACCGGCCTGCCCCATTGCAACCGCCTGCCCGGGCGCAGCCAGAAACCCTCGAAGTTGCGACAGATATCCGATCCGTCACCGGCGCTGCGGTCAATGTGCGGGGCGGTCCGGGAACCAATTTTTCGGTGGTCAATCGCCTCGTGCTTGGAGATGAGGTCGAAGTGCTTCAGGATCCCGGCGAGGGCTGGGTCCAATTGCGCCCGCTCAACGGAAGCCCGACCGGATGGATGGCATCCTACTTGCTGACCGATGGCTGATGTCATCCTGACTTTCGCGCAGCATGACTGACCTCGCAAAAGCAAAGGCGGGCGCCGTGCAACAATCCATCCTGATCACCGGATGCTCTTCGGGCATTGGATATGCTGCGGCGCATGGTCTGAGGAAACGGGGCTGGCGGGTTTTTGCATCCTGCCGTCAAGCTGATGATTGTACGCGTCTGCAAGCTGAGGGATTTGACAGCCCTCTGATCGACTACGCTGACCGGGCCTCGATCACACAAGGCCTGCAACACGTTCTGGCCGAAACCGGCGGAACGCTGGATGCCCTGTTCAACAACGGTGCCTATGCAATACCCGGCGCTGTCGAGGACCTTCCAACAGATGGATTGCGGGCAATTTTCGAAGCGAATTTTTTCGGGTGGCACGATCTGACCCGCCAGGTTCTGCCTGTCATGCGGGCGCAAGGCCATGGCCGGGTCGTGCAATGCTCGTCCGTGCTCGGCTTTGTCACGATGCCCTGGAGGGGTGCCTACAACTCGACCAAATTCGCGCTTGAAGGGCTGACAGACACGTTGCGCATTGAAATGCGGGGCACGCCGATCAAGATAATCCTCATTGAACCCGGCCCCGTAACAAGCCGCATTCGCGCCAATTCCATTCCGCATTTCGAAAAGTGGATCGATTGGGAAGCGTCACCGCGCGTCGCGCTATATCGCGACAAGCTGATCCATCGGCTCTATGATGACGCAGGGCCGGACACATTCGAATTACCCCCCGAAGCCGTTGTGAAAAAGCTGGTCCATGCCATCGAAAGCCCCAATCCGCGGCCGCGTTATTTCGTGACCACGCCGACCTACATCATGGCCACCCTGCGCCGCATTCTGCCAACGCGCCTGTTGGATGCCGTCCTGGCGCGCGCCTGAGGCAAGACAACCTTCGCTTTTTCCACGCGACCCGCTAGATGTGGCGTTAACAAACGAACACAAAGGACACGGCACATGCCCCAAGACCCACTTTTAATCCTCGTTGTGCTGGCCTGCCTCGCCGTCGTGGTGGTGCTGATGCTGGGTTTGGGCGGTTTTGCCAAAGGCTCCGGCTGGGCGCAAAAGAACTCGAACAAATTGATGCGGTATCGTCTTGGCGCCCAATTTATCGCGGTTTTGCTGATCGTCGCCTACGTGTTCCTGCGCCAGTCCGGAGGGGAATAAACGATGGTTGTGCTGAACAAGATCTACACCAAGACGGGCGATGCCGGCGAAACTGCCTTGGGCAATGGTGCGCGCGTGGCCAAGCATTCGATGCGCGTCACAGCCTATGGCACGTCAGACGAACTGAACGCATTTCTGGGCGTTGCCCGCCTTGAGGCCAAAGGAGAAATCGACATCGCGCTGAGCCGCATCCAGAATGATCTTTTTGATTTGGGCGCGGACATGTGCCGACCTGACATGGAAAAGGACGCGGAAAGCGAATATCCACCCCTGCGAATGACCGATGCACAAGTGACCCGGCTGGAATTCGAAATCGACGCAATGAACGCCAAGCTTGAGCCATTGCGCAGCTTTATCCTGCCCGGAGGATCGACGCTTTCTGCGCATTTGCATGTATGCCGCACTGTGGCGCGCCGTGCCGAACGGCTGGCGGTCGAACTGGCCACGATGGAAGCGGTCAACCCGTCTGCCGTCAAATACCTCAATCGCCTCAGCGATTGGTTTTTTGTCGCAGGTCGGATCGCCAATAATGACGGCAAGGACGACGTGCTGTGGGTTCCTGGCGCAAACCGCGATTAGGCTGAAGCTTCTTTGACGTGCTCGGGGGCTGCGCCGACACGTTCGCCAAGAATGCGTGCCAACGGGTCAGAAAGGAAACTTTTTCCCAAATCGGACGAAACGCGGCGTCCTTGGAATGTGACGTGACGATTTTGCCCTGTTTCCGTAACACCGGTTTAGGTAAACCGTCCCAGAGAACTGTCTCGCTCGTGCAAAACGAGTCGCTATTTAAAGGAGAGGAACGCTCATGAAGGTGCTGGTGCCTGTCAAACGCGTGATTGACTACAACGTAAAAGTACGCGTCAAAGCGGATGGATCGGGTGTTGATCTTGCCAATGTAAAAATGTCGATGAACCCGTTTGACGAAATTGCCGTCGAGCAGGCCATCCGCCTCAAAGAAGCAGGCCAGGCCGACGAAATCATCGCGATTTCCGTCGGCGTCAAGCAGGCACAGGAAACACTGCGCACCGCATTGGCGATGGGTGCGGACCGCGCGATCCTTGTGATCGCTGCTGACGATGTGCATTCCGATATTGAGCCTCTGACGGTCGCAAAAATCCTCAAGGCAGTCATCGATGAAGAGCAGCCGGGCCTCGTGCTCTGCGGCAAGCAGGCAATCGACAACGACATGAACGCGACGGGTCAGATGCTCGCGGCCCTGATGGGCTGGAGCCAGGCAACCTTTGCCTCGACAGTCGAAATCACAGGCGACAAGGCCCGCGTGACACGCGAAGTTGACGGTGGTTTGCAAACCATCGAGGTCAATATGCCAACGGTCATCACCGTTGATCTGCGCCTGAACGAGCCGCGTTATGCATCCCTGCCCAACATCATGAAGGCCAAACGCAAGCCATTGGATGAAAAAACTGCGGCGGACTACGGCGTCGATGCCGCACCGCGCCTCGAAGTCATAAAGACAACAGAGCCAGAAGCACGCGCCGCCGGCATCAAGGTCGGGTCCGTTGACGAACTTGTGGCAAAACTCAAAGAAGTGGGAGCAGTTTGATGGCAGTTCTTCTTTTGGCAGAAATCAATGACGGCGAGCTGGCGATGGACGCCACAGCAAAAGCTGTTACCGCTGCGGTGGCACTTGGGGAGGTCACTGTTCTGGCCGCTGGCGCCACGTGCGCCGCCGCCGCCGCAGAAGCGGCGACAATCGAAGGTGTTTCGAAAGTGCTGTGCGCCGAAGATGCGCTTTATGGCAAGCGTCTGGCCGAGCCGGTGGCAGACCTGATCGTTTCGCTGGCCAGTGATTACGAGCATATCGTGGCGCCCGCCACGACCGACGCCAAAAACGTCATGCCCCGCGTTGCGGCCTTGCTCGACGCGATGGTCATATCTGACGCGACCGCAGTGATCGATGGCAACACATTTGAGCGGCCGATCTATGCAGGCAACGCCATCCAGACTGTAAAATCCGCGGATGGCAAGAAAGTGATCACGTTCCGGGCCTCGACCTTCGATGCCGCAGGCACAGGTGGATCCGCCCCGGTTGAAAACATCGCAGCGGCTGCCGACCCGGCCTTGTCGTCCTGGATCGAAGACAAAGTGGCTGCCAGTGACCGTCCTGAGCTTACATCGGCAGGCGTCGTGGTATCCGGTGGACGCGGTGTCGGTTCGGAAGAAGATTTTGCGCTGATCGAATCGCTGGCTGACAAGCTTGGTGCAGCAGTTGGTGCCTCGCGCGCGGCGGTTGATTCCGGCTATGCACCAAACGACTGGCAAGTAGGTCAGACCGGCAAAGTCGTTGCCCCTGACCTCTATGTTGCCGTCGGGATTTCTGGCGCCATTCAGCACCTTGCAGGAATGAAAGATTCCAAGATCATCGTTGCGATCAACAAGGACGAAGAAGCGCCGATTTTCCAGGTTGCGGATTACGGACTTGTTGCAGACCTGTTCGATGCCGTACCGGAATTGGTCTCCAAGCTGTAAGGCTTTAAGACCAATCACATGAAAGCCCGCCGGTTATTCTGGTGGGCTTTTTCTTTTCAGATAAAATGCCTGAGCACAGGAACCAAAGCATTGGCCACTTCGCGGTGCAATTGCGGACCCAGCATGGTCTGAGCCGCGGCCTGATCCATGGTCGCAAAAACCATGCCTTCTGTTCCCGCAGCGAGTGCATCCGGCGACGCCACGACCTCGACGCAATCCGTTACGAACGGCCGCAACCCATCAATCATAGATCGGGTTAAGAAAGCGGGATCTGTATCAATTTCGAGGGCGGTTTCCGGAGGTTCATGAGCACTGGCCCAAAGCAATATCACTTTGCCTGGCATCTGGCTGAGAACGAGGCGCATGCGGGCGCTCCAGGCGGCTTGCAACTCATCCACGACGGTTTGAAACCGATCTGGCGATACCAGTTGCAGACGCTTCAGCATGTGGTTGACGAAGTTGAATTCGGCAAAATCCACGTCGCGATAAATGATCCGGAGCAACGCAGAGGCTTCGACAAATCGATCGTTGCGGCGAGGATGCACCCGATAGAACCGGTTGGATATATTGCGAGGGCTGGTAACTTGAAGGACGGTCACGCAAGCATTGTTGGCTAGATCCAGCAAGAACGGATCGGTCGCGTAAACATCAATCCCTGCATTCAAACACCCCAGATTTGGACAGGTTGTCTCGATTTCTGTTTCGATCAAATCCGAAAACGGTGATGCCACATATTTGCCATAAGTCGTTGTACCACCAAAGAAAGCCACATACGGCTTGTCCAAACTTCGGCGCGGCCCCCGAAAAAGGACTTTCGACCGGCCATATCTGCACGGCAGATAGTCGAGCCCACACGGACTCAACGCATCAAAGCTCATGATACCCACTCTCAAATTTTTACTCACCCACCTCTCGTATGACAGCAGAGCCTTGCGTTTTTGCTAACAGATCATGACATTTTCTGGGCCCGCCTGCCCTTGCCCCTGTCCCCGTGCACACCCTATGGTGCACCGGCGGATTAAGGGGATCGTGATGGACATCAAGACCATTGGAATTGTGGGTGCCGGACAGATGGGCAACGGTATTGCGCACGTCATGGCAGTCGCTGGATATGACGTTATGCTCACGGATATCTCCGGCGATGCGTTGCAGGCGGCTGTGGCGCTCATCGATCGCAATCTGGAGCGTCAGGTCAGCCGGGAAAAGATCAGCGCCGAGGACAAGGCCTTTGCGATGAAGCGGATTGCAACGACGCAAACCCTGACGGACTTGGGGCCAAGCGATCTCATCATTGAAGCAGCCACAGAACGCGAAACCGTCAAGCAGGCGATATTCGAAGACCTGTTGCCGCACCTGAAGCCTCATACCATCCTGACATCGAACACGTCATCCATTTCGATCACGCGGCTTGCCAGCCGCACGGACCGGCCGGAAAAGTTCATGGGCTTCCATTTCATGAACCCGGTACCAGTGATGCAATTGGTTGAACTGATCCGCGGGATCGCAACGGATGTCGAGACCTATGACGCGTGCAAGACCGTGGTTGATCGGCTGGGGAAGACCGCCGCGAGCGCCGAGGACTTTCCCGCCTTTATCGTCAATCGCATTCTGATGCCGATGATCAACGAGGCCGTCTATACCCTCTACGAGGGCGTGGGGTCCGTACAATCGATCGACTCGTCGCTGAAACTGGGGGCCAACCATCCGATGGGTCCGCTAGAGTTGGCAGACTTCATTGGGCTGGATACATGCCTCGCCATTATGAACGTTTTGCATGATGGGCTGGCGGACACCAAGTATCGTCCCTGTCCGCTGCTGACCAAATATGTTGAAGCTGGTTGGCTTGGGCGCAAATCAGAGCGCGGCTTTTACGACTACCGTGGAGATGTACCTGTCCCGACGCGGTAGCGCGTTTTCCGATACGGAAAACGGCCGGAAAATGCGTCATTTTCCGTTGCGCCAAGACCGATGCTTCAGTCTTTCAAGTCGAGAGTGTGCGTACGTAACCAAGCCATAAAGCCGCGCGGGTCGTCTTTGAACCCATCCACAAAGGAGCGATCCAATGGGTGACCCACAATTGGGGCTTGCGGTTTGTTCAGGGAATGAACGATTTCGTGCAACAACAGGCCCTGGCGGAGCATAGGCGATAGTTTGTTTGCGATCTGATAGGCACGGCTGTTTTGACCCGGAAAATACATCGGTACAACGGTAGCTCCGGAACGACGGATCAATTGCGCCGTAAACACATTCCACTCACCTTCGACGGCATCTCCCCACCATGTGTCAGACACTGCAACAACACCTGATGGAAACAGCGCCACGACGCCGCCCGCCTTCAAATGCGACATCGCCTTGGCACGCATTTCGACACCTTTGCGCTGTGCATCCTTGTCATGAGGAAACGGCACCGGGATCATGTAACTTCCGGCGACCTCGTCGATGGCCGTAAGCAACGAGCGTGTCAAAATGCGGTAGTCGGGCCGCACACGTCCGATCAGGTCCGCAAAAATCATACCATCCACCATCCCATGGGGATGATTGGCAACGATAATGACCGGGCCTTCCTTCGGGATACGGTCTAATTGCGACTGCGGGGTCGTCAGTTCGATCCCCATCACATCAAGACATGCGCGCCAGAACGCTTGCCCCTTCGGTGGGTTCTGGCGTTCAAATTTCCTAATCAGGCGCAGTATCGTCAATTTCCCGGTGAAGGCTTCCATGACGCGGATAAAGGCCGCTTTCCAGGGGTCTTCGAACGTGGACGCGTAAGACAGGCTACTGCGATCGTATTTCGCAAAGCTCACGGTCTCTGTTTCCTCTATTTCGGAAACGTTATGTGTACTATCCACCAAAAGGTCGGCACCTTCTTTTGACCTATGAAACAGCCTTTTTCCGGATCAGGCCTCTTCTCCAAACTTGTCTGCAACCAGCGCCGTCAGCGCCTCTGCCAGAGCCGCTGCATCTGGTCCTGAAGTTTCAACGTCAATAAAACTTCCGATCGGTGCTGCCAACATCAAAAGGCCCATAATGCTGTCACCTGATGCAGACATGCCATCTTTGCTGACCGTTGCGGTCGCATCAAATGCTTCAACCACTTCCACAAGTTTGGCAGATGCTCGGGCATGGAGACCTTTGATATTGACGATTTCAAGAGAGCATTGTCCCATTTGGCTTATGTATCCGCACTAATATTCTGACTATCGATGTACTTCTTACCAGCATCGAGAGCCGCACGCACGGCATCAGTGACGCTGCGGTGCCGGCTTTTCGCCAACTTGATCAGCATCGGTAAATTTGCACCGTACAGGATGCGGCGATTTTTTGGTTTGCACGCACGCAGGCTCAGGTTGGACGGTGATCCGCCAAAAAGATCCGTCACGACAACAACACCGTCGCCTACGTCAACTTCATCCGCCGCCCGGCAGATTTCGGCCTCTTTGTCGGCGCGGTCGTGGTCCGGTTCGATCATGATGGCACGCATACCGCGTTGCGAACCAACGACATGTTCGATGGCTTTGAGATATTCGCAGGCCAGGCCTCCGTGGGCCACGATCACGATCCCGATCAAGCTGATGCCTCTTCGCGTTTGCGACGGTCCAATTCGCGATGGCGAATAGACACCTGCCAGTCCGCCTGCGCAAGGGCTGCGGCCAAGCTTTCTGCCATGGCTACTGATCTGTGTTGCCCGCCCGTGCACCCAAACGCCACGGCAAGATGCGATTTCCCTTCCTCCAGATAGGCCGGAAGTAGCCAAAGAACCATATCCCGCACTTTCATCTCGAACTCCTGCGCCCGAGGATCGCCCTGAATATAGGCTTGAACCGCGTGATCCTGACCTGTGCCGGATCTCAAGGTAGAATCCCAATACGGATTCTTCAGAAAGCGGCAGTCAAACACCATATCAACGGATCGTGGCAGCCCGCGCTTATAGCTGAAGCTCTGCACGGAAACAGCCAACTGGCTTTGGTCCCCCGGTGAAAACCAGTGCTCAACCTCGGTTCGCAGCTCGTGCACGTTCAAATCCGATGTGTCGATCAGAATGTCAGCCCGCGCGCGCAAGGGAGCGAGCAATTCCAATTCTCTTTGAATGCCTGCTTCCACCCGATCTGCCGCCGCCAGTGGATGGCGTCGGCGCGTCTCGGAAAAGCGATTCAGCAACACGCTCGTACTGCAATCAAGATACAAAAGCTCGGGGACCACACCCGGCACTGCTGCAATCTGGCCCAAGGCATCCGTGATCGCGGTCACCGAAAAATCGCGGTTGCGCGGATCAATTCCCAAGGCCAGTGGCGTGTCTGTCACCGGATTGTCCAACAGCGCTCGCAAGAGTCGCAAAGGCATATTGTCGATGGCCTCGAAGCCCAGATCCTCCAATACCCGAATGGCGCTGGACCGACCGGCACCAGATGGGCCCGTGACCAGAACAAGTCGACGAAGCGGTGAGTGCGCGGCTGTTTCGGTCATTTCGGATCCCTTCGAGATCCCTTAAGATATTGCATTATCGACGCAGGCCAAGCTGGGTTGTCCACTTTGTGAAGGCACGGAAAGCTGTGGTTCAAAATGGTAACACTGTGATAAACAGGCAACCGGTCCATTTCCTGCTGATCAAGATCTATGACCAGCGAAATGGCCGCCTTGGCATGGGCTACGCGCAAAATCCCGACGCCGCGCGCCTCGATCAGGCCAGCGATGCTGGCTGGCGCTTCTGCCCACACTCTGCCGTTGTGCAAACTGAGTCTTGTTTGGTCATCGGCTACCAGCGTCGCACCTAAACTCATCAATTGCAGGCTCAGACTCGATTTTCCGCTGCCCGATGCCCCCCTGATCAAGACACCGCATGCGCCCACTGCTACCGTGTTGGCGTGGCACAGAATTTCCGGCATGTCAGACCACCTCTAAACCGGCAGACCCACAACAAAGCGCGCACCCAAGGGTTCGGACGTAATATCCGCATCTGTCGGACGAATATTCTCAGCCCAGATCACACCACCATGCGCCTCGATAATCTGCTTGGAAATGGCGAGACCAAGGCCCGAATTGTTGCCAAAATGCGCGTCAGGCCGCTGGGAGTAGAACCGTTTGAAGATTTTGGTGAGCGCCTGATCCGGGATACCGGGCCCTGTGTCTTCTACAACGATCAAGACGCGATTTTCCCGCTTGCGCGCCCAGACGCGAATGGCGTCCCCCTCGTCACAGAACGAAATTGCGTTGGTGATAAGATTCACGAAGACTTGCGCCAGACGCGCCTCCAATCCTTGCACCTCGATCGGTTGTGAAGGCAAATCCACTATGAATTCAACGCCCTTTGTGCGCGCGTCCTCGCCGAGATATTGCCCCAGATTTCCCAGCATACGGAGAAGATCGAACGGCTCTTCTTCTTCCTTGACCAATTCGCTGTCGAGCCGTGACGCATTTGAGATATCGCTGACCAAGCGATCCAGTCGACGGACGTCATGTTCGATCACATCAAGCAGTTTTTCACGCTGATCGTCCCGCTTGACCAATCGCAACGTGCCAACCGCGGAGCGCAGCGAGGCGAGGGGATTTTTGATCTCGTGCGCCACGTCTGCTGCGAATTGTTCATTCCCGTCGATCCGGTTGTAGAGAGCTGCAATCATGCCGCGAAGGGCGCCGGACAAGCGCCCAATCTCATCCGGTCGTGCGGTCAGATCCGGAATTCGAATCCGGCCTGGGTTCACCTTGCGCGCATTCTTGTCGCGCCCCAACTCCGCGGCTGCGGCGAGTTCAGATAGCGGATTTGCAATTGTCGAGGCCAGCACGAGGCTCAGGCCGATCGACACAAGCGTCGCGATAACGAACATTTGCAAAACGCGCTCGCGTTCGTCGCGCACGAGATTGTCAATCTCCCCGGATGCGTTGGTCAGGGCGACGACACCAACGGCCATGTCATTCTGGATGATTGGCGTCACGGCGCTGTGCAGTGTGCCACCGTCGGTGTCCAGTCCTTCACTGACTTGCGTTTCACCATCCAAAGACCGCGCGACCAGTTTGCGCAATTGATCCTCGACGGTAGCCAGCTCTGGCTCTTGCGCGGCAAAAGGCGCCGAAACAACGCGCCACACCCAGCTCAGACTATCCGTAAGCACGGCCCTGTCACTGCCTGGCGCGGTGTCGGCGCGTAAAGGCTCCAGATTACCCCGCGTCTGAGCGATCATTTTCTCTTCGGTATCAAAAACATAGATGTCGTGACCCACGCGGACATCCAGCCCGGCCAAAGTCGAAACAACATCGATCCCGTCACCCGTCGCGAGGTTTACCGGAACACCTGAGGGCAGTTGCGCCTCAAATGCATCGGCAATCAGTTCTGCCTGCGATACCAGCGTTGATATCCGCTGAACCGCCAAACTGTCACGCGTTGAATTGAGATACAGGATACCTGCAACAAGGACATTCAGGGCAATCAGGTTGAAGGTGATGATCTTGCGCGTCAGCGGCGACGCGCGCAGCGAAAACCGGCCGCGCCGCGCCCGGCTGTCACGCCTTTCGGACGAGACCACGCGATCAGGCGCGACCCAGTCCTCCCCGAGCACGACATCGACGTCATGCGATGGTGGGGTGTTCAAATCTCGCACGAATATCCTTTCCGCCAACGCCCCGTCGAATGCCCTTATTCTTCGTTATAGCGATATCCGATGCCATACAGTGTCTCAATCGCACAGAATTGCTGGTCTGCCGTGCGCATCTTCTTGCGCAAACGCTTGATGTGACTGTCGATCGTCCGATCATCCACATAGACTTGGTCGTCATAGGCCACGTCCATCAACTGATCGCGTGATTTCACAAAACCGGGGCGCTGTGCCAATGCCTGCAACAACAGAAACTCTGTGACGGTCAAGGATACGTCATTGCCCTTCCAGCTGACAGCATGGCGCAGCGGGTCCATTCGCAATTCACCACGTTCCATCACTTTCGTTTCTTCGGTCACGCCCACTTCGTCCGACGCGACAGCGTCCTGACGACGCAACAGCGCTCGAATACGTTCCACCAGCAAACGCTGCGAAAACGGCTTTTTCACATAGTCGTCTGCGCCCATACGCAAGCCGAGCACCTCGTCAATCTCGTCATCTTTCGATGTCAGGAAAATCACGGGCATTGCGGTTTTTTGGCGCAAGCGCTGCAACAGATCCATGCCATCCATGCGGGGCATTTTTATATCGAGCACCGCCATATCAGGCAGTCGCTTGTCGAATGCATCAAGGGCCGCCTGACCATCATTATATGTCTCAACCTCGAAACCTTCGGCTTCAAGCGTCATGGACACTGACGTCAGGATATTCCTGTCGTCGTCCACCAGTGCAATCTTGGACATCGCCTGCTTCCTTATACTGCTCATTTGCATTTATTTTTTCGTCATTGTTCCGGTTTTGGTCTCTCGAATCAATCTATAAGTGCGAATCGGCACTTGGGTACCGCTCCACATTCACCAGAATTTGGTTAGTAATGGTTAATTTGACGCAGATTCACGGTCACGGCCTGCCTGGCCTGCTATTGTTTGCGCAACCGTTTGCCATGATGGCGCTAACTGAGACAAAGCTCTCTGTTCATATCGTGAATCCACATGCTAAGACCGCTCTATCGGGCGGTGTTTCGCCGTTTTCGCAATGCTTTAGGGCATCCTCTGACACGAACGCCGCTCGGCGGCATCAGGAGAATCACATGACATTTGGACGGGTAAACCCGCAGTTTCAGCTTGAAGATCAAGGGATCACAGGGCTGGGGAATGTCTACTATAACCTGATCGAGCCCGCGCTCATCGAACAAGCTCTCGACCGAAAAGAAGGGACTTTGGGCAAAGGTGGCGCCTTCTTGGTGACGACGGGCAAGTTTACCGGTCGCTCGCCCAAGGACAAACATGTCGTCAAGACCGACAGCGTTGCGGACTCCATCTGGTGGGAAAACAACGCTGCAATGACACCCGAAGGGTTCGACGCGCTGCATGCAGACATGCTCGAGCACATGAAAGGCCGTGACTATTTCGTCCAGGATCTGACAGGCGGGGCCGACCCAAGCTATTCGATCAATGTACGCATGGTAACTGAAATGGCATGGCACGGCCTGTTTATCCGGCACATGTTGCGTCGCCCGGATGCCGACGATCTGGCAGATTTCATCGCGGATTTTACCGTCATCAATTGCCCGTCCTTTCAGGCCGATCCTGCCAAGCACAATTGTCGATCAGAGACTGTCATTGCGATGAACTTTGATAAAAAGCTGATCCTGATTGGCGGCACCGAGTATGCGGGTGAAAACAAGAAGTCGGTATTTACCCTGTTGAATTACCTGTTGCCGGAACGCGGCGTCATGCCGATGCACTGCTCTGCCAACCATGCGCACGGCAATCCGGTCGACACGGCGGTTTTCTTTGGCCTGTCCGGCACTGGCAAAACGACACTTTCGGCAGATCCTGGCCGTATCCTGATCGGCGACGACGAACATGGCTGGTCCGACCGCGGTACGTTCAACTTCGAGGGCGGTTGCTACGCCAAAACGATCAACCTGAGCGCCGAGGCGGAGCCAGAGATCTACGCGACAACCGAAAAGTTCGGGACTGTGATCGAGAATATGGTCTATGATCCCGATACCAAGGAACTGGATTTCGAGGATGACAGCCTGACAGCCAACATGCGCTGCGCCTACCCATTGCACTACATCTCCAACGCGAGCGCATCCGCATTGGGCGGTCATCCAAAGAACATCATCATGCTGACCTGTGATGCCTTCGGTGTGCTGCCCCCGATCGCCCGGCTGACGCCTGCACAGGCGATGTATCACTTCTTGTCGGGCTTTACGTCAAAAGTGGCCGGGACGGAGCGCGGCGTGACAGAGCCCGAGCCCACATTCTCGACCTGCTTTGGTGCGCCGTTCATGCCGCGTCGGCCCGAAACCTACGGCAAACTGTTGCAGGAAAAGATCGCAAAACACGGCGCGGCGTGCTGGTTGGTGAATACGGGCTGGACCGGCGGCGCATATGGCAGTGGCAGCCGGATGCCAATCCGTGCGACGCGCGCCCTGTTGACGGCGGCCATGGATGGCACCCTGGCTGCTGGTGAATTCCGCAAAGATGCCAACTTTGGTTTTGATGTGCCCGTATCCGTTCCGGGGGTGGCAGACATTCTGCTGGATCCCCGTCGCACCTGGGGCGATGCGGAAGCCTATGACCGTCAAGCGAAAAAACTGGTCGAAATGTTCTCGAACAACTTCGACCAGTACTTGCCCTACATCGACGACGACGTAAAAGCCGCCGCTATCGGATAGCGGCGGCACGGTCACTCTTATAATCAGGCTGCCTTGGCGTGCTCCACTTCGGGCTTCGCCAAGGGTAGATCGAGCAGAAATTCAATGTCGCCACGATGCAGGTAAGACATGACTGTTTCGATCGGCGGCTGGCCGTCACGTGGGTACCACTGTAGCGCGGCGGGATCCTGGTGCATCCAGCCGGTTCGTGATGCGAACCCTTTGTGAGCCACCGTGTTCAGCATGAATGAAAACATGTGGTCGGGATCCCAATGCTGGAGAGCCATCCAAAACCCATAGCGGCACAGGGCGGCTGAAAGGGCGCTGCCGCGGAATTGACCGGGTGCCCCACCAATCCAGAATTCGCCATGATATGCCATACGGCCCGTCATACGCTGTGCGCCCGGGCCAGCCTTGTAATTCGACCGTTCCAGATCAAGAGCAATCGTCGGCGGGGGAAAATCCGTGAAGTTCGCCTGAAGGTGCTCGGCCAGACTAATTCCAGTCAGGTTCAAAAGCCGCAGGGCCTGAGTGTGTACCAGTGTATCTTTCGAATCCGTAGCCACGATCCAGAACGCAGACCCATCACTGAAGCCATGCAGCTCCGGATCAAACGGCACACAGATTCTGTGACCGGGGCGCGCTGTTTTCAGCAACGACTCGTATTGGTCAAAATCGTATCCGACCCTCAACGTTAGGCCATAGGACGCCAACAGTCCCATACTGGACGCGACGAATTTTTCACCAAATTGCATATTGTGGAACGTCACCCGACTATCTCCTTCTCATGTTAGATGAGAGGAGTGTAGCGGAAGAATCCCGAAACGCCCAATAGTGGTTAATCGCTACTAAAACATTGTCATTCCAATTTAAAATTGATGCGCACGTCATCCGCCATTTCATCCAGGGCGGATTGATCAACCCCGTTGATCCGAATCACTTCAGGTCGATCGACCACAACCATCAGAGCAAAACTCCCATCCGGCATTTGGCATCCCAGCAATAGGCGCTCGAATATACAGTGCTCTGGTGGGCCGTCCTTGCTTCGGGCGACGAAGGTTGCAACCTGATCTATGCGCATACCGTGGGTGGCCTGCACCTCGCGCAGCGGCACGTCCAGAACGCGTGCCATTTCCGGCCCAAAAGGAAAGTTATCGAGAGAACGCCCGACGCTGCTTCGCGCCTTGGCCCACCCCCACCATTGTGAATAGAATGCGTTTTCTCCAAGTTCGGTACAAATCCAACCCGCTGCCGTGTCGCGATAGATCAGGACGTATGGCCTGATCAGGTTCATCCTGGGATGCTCCAACGCGCCATCGGATTCTGCCCAGCAGCGAATTGCGGTGCGTAGAAGCGGTGACTTATTCGTCCAGGCGATATTTATGGGTTGCTGCTGCTGGTAGTAGTACCGGCCTTTCCCGTCCGCAAAGGACGTGCCCATCAGTCCGTCCACGTCTTTGATTTGACCTTGCAACCACAAGCGCCCGTGACCCAGCAAAGACAAGGCAGATGGCAGCGCTTCCCGGCCCGCTTCGGTCAGTTCATATCGGCGATTGACGACGTCAAATAATTGAACGCCCCTCAATTCTTCCAGCTGGGAGATATGCCGACGCACGGTTTGACGCGTACTGTTGAGCTCGGTCACAGCATGAGAAAGGTTCAACGTCCGCGCCAGTGTCGTAAATGACCGAATCATTTCAAACAGCAGCGGCTGGTTAACTTCCTGAAATTGTGTGACTGGAGCGTTCAACTTGATTCTCTAATGTATGATCAATAATACCATAGGGTAAAATATATCATACATCAATGCACTATTTACGTGTGCAAAATGTACAAAACTACTCAGTTGAACCGAGTCGCCTGATAGCGGATCACTGCTGTAGGAAATCAACCGGAGGTAAATGGTACAATGGCTCACGCAGTAGATGTTCACGTTGGTAAGCGGCTCAAGCAAATTCGGACCTTGCGCCGTATGTCGCAAACAGATGTCGCCAAGCGTCTGAATCTGTCATTTCAGCAAATTCAGAAATACGAAATCGGTTCAAATCGGGTTGCCGCCAGTCGCCTGTTTGAACTGTCCCGCATCTTTGACGTACCAACCTCCTACTTTTTTGAAGGTTTGACAGAAACCGATCCGGCGCCCCGCCGTGATAACGGCCTCGATATCGTGAACGCCCTCGCGTCGATCGAAGACGAAAAGATCAAGACACGGATCGTCACCTTTATCGAAGACGTATCAGGCCTGACAGTTGCGCGCCGCGCGTCTTAAGCCATAACGGCTCTCCGGATCAGATTCAGGCCCGCGACAAGCAGCACCAATAAGGTCACCCGCTTGAACGCGACCTGATCGATCCGGTCCAGGACCTTGCTCCCAAACCACTGTCCAAGCAAGGCAGGAGCGATCAATGCGGCGCTGAGCGGCACGGTTTCAGCCCGCAATACACCAGATCCTACATGCGATGCCAATAACGCCACCGAGCCAAGGCCATAGATCACGCCCTGCGTTCGCATCTGTTCTGTTTTTTCGGTGCCCAAAGCCGTCAGATACATCACGGTCGGCAGACCCCAAACACCTGAGATGCCCCCCATGAAACCGGCAATCATGCCGAAGCCGGCTTCGACACCGGACCTCTGGCGCGCAAGTGTCAGCCCCCACCCAACCAGCTGTACCAACACAAAAACCGTCACAACGGTCCCGATAAGTCCGAACAAGACAGAAATCGGCAGAATACGAACCAATTGCGCACTGGCAACCAGCACCACACCTCCAACTGTCAGATAGACCCAGAACCGACGCGCAGAGGCCAGCGCCGGGAGAAACCCTTGCCGAAAAGCCTGCGAAACATTGGCAACAAGCGTGGGGAGGATCAGCCCCGCCAGCGCCAGTTCGGGTTCGATAAACGATGTCAGGCCTGAGATCAGAACCATTGGCATGGCAAAACCGACAACGCCTTTGACGAAGCCGGCCAACATCGCGATACTGAGTGCCGCGATCCATAAACCCGGCGGTAGAAGGCTAAACAGCATATCCATGCAGTCCTCATATCCCCGTGCGCCGCACCATGCCAGCGCTGCTGCGCAGAATCACGTTACGCAATAATAGACCAAAGCCACGCAGCGAAACGAATATTTGTTGCGCTGCACCTGCAAAATAGAATAGGACAGCGGGGACATTTATGAGGAGTGGAACGATGGCACATGACGGACAGGACTTGAGCAGCGTAGCACCGATTTTGCTCGACGATCTTTTGACCCTCACGGCAGCAGCAATTGCGCCAGTGGACGCAATCGTTTCGATCGCAACAGACCGTTTGCGTGCAGAGTTGAGCATCGATGGACGCATCTCAAACGACCTGGTCGAACAGCATCAAACGGCTGCACACGGGCTTGCATGGCTCTCTACATACGCCGAATCGCTTCGACAGATGCAAAAATGGGCGGAAGCCCTGACCGCTCAATCCAAATTTGGCGAAGTCGAAGCGTTGATCCATCAAATCGCTTTTGGCGAGTACCTCTGGCAGATTTACGGCGGCATTCAGATGAACCAGGGTGAAATCCTGCGTTTGCAGGACATGGGACTCACCCAGGACGATATGCGGAAGATGATGGTGCCGGAAGTCCAGACCCTGACGCAAAGCGGTAACACCCAAGCTGCCCGTGTGCGTTTGGTCGCTCTGATGCAAGAGCGCAGCGCCGAAGTCACGGTGGGCGCGTCCGGCCTCGATGACGAGTTGGAGATGATCCGAGAACAGTTTCGTCGCTACGCCGTGGAGAAAGTCGAACCCTTTGCGCATGACTGGCACCTGAATGACGAACTGATTCCGATGGAGGTCATTGATGAACTGGCCGAAATGGGCGTGTTTGGCCTGACCATCCCCGAAGAATACGGCGGTTTTGGGCTCTCCAAGGCATCCATGTGCGTGGTCAGCGAAGAATTGTCTCGCGGTTATATCGGTGTGGGCTCTTTGGGCACACGCTCCGAGATCGCTGCCGAACTGATCATTGCAGGCGGCACCGAGGCGCAAAAGCTAAAGTGGCTGCCCCAGCTGGCGAGTGCCGAAACCCTGCCAACGGCCGTTTTTACGGAGCCCAATACCGGCTCTGATCTCGGCTCTTTGCGGACCCGTGCCGTCAAAGGTGATGATGGAGATTACAAAATCACGGGCAACAAGACATGGATCACCCATGCCACACGGACGCAAGTGATGACCTTACTCGCCAGGACAGATCCAAACACGACCGATTACAAAGGTCTGTCTATGTTCTTGGCGGAAAAGATACCCGGCACGGATGAAACCCCCTTCCCGACAGAGGGCATGACAGGCGGCGAAATCGAAGTTTTGGGCTATCGCGGCATGAAGGAATACGAACTGGCCTTCGATAACTTCAACATCAAGGGCGAGAACCTTTTGGGCGGCGAAGAGGGCAAAGGTTTCAAACAGCTGATGGAGACGTTCGAGTCGGCTCGCATCCAAACTGCTGCCCGTGCAATCGGTGTGGCGCAATCCGCACTGGACCTGTCTATGCAATACGCCCAAGACCGAAAGCAGTTTGGCAAAGCGCTGATCAATTTCCCCCGCGTGGCGAACAAACTGGCCATGATGGCGGTTGAGATCATGGTCGCACGGCAACTCACGTACTTCTCGGCTTTTGAAAAGGATGAGGGGCGGCGTTGCGATGTAGAAGCTGGCATGGCCAAACTGTTAGGCGCCCGAGTGGCCTGGGCCGCTGCGGATAATGGATTGCAGATACATGGCGGCAACGGGTTTGCGCTGGAGTACAAGATCAGTCGCGTATTGTGCGATGCGCGGATCCTCAACATCTTTGAGGGTGCGGCTGAAATCCAAGCCCAGGTGATCGCGCGCCGCCTTTTGGGCTAAGGGCGCGATTTCCGACACGGAAATCGGCCGGAAACCGTGCCGGTTTCCGCTCTGTCAATTGACCGTCAGCACAAAACAGTCACTGTGGCGGCATGCTTACATTTGCCGCCGCCGTATTCTTTCTGATTATCACCCCCGGACCGGGCGTTTTATCTGCAGCAGGTGTCGGGGCCGCTTACGGTATGCGGGCAGGCCTGCGCTACGTCCTTGGCCTTTTCATTGGCAACAATCTTGTCATTCTTGCCGTCGTCTCAGGCCTCGCTGCTTTGGTCCTAACGACATCATGGGTCCGCACAGCTCTCTTCGTACTTTCAACAGCCTACTTACTCTATCTCGCCCTTCGCATTGCCTTTGCGGGATCAAAACTCGCGTTTGCACCCGCTACATCTCAGCCAGGCGTAGTGGCAGGCATCCTGCTACAGCCCATCAACCCAAAGGCTTATGCCGTCAATGCGGCCCTGTTTTCGGGGTTCACCATCCTTCCTGACGCCTTGGTCGCCGAGGCGAGCCTGAAGTTGCTGATCGTAAACGTGATCTGGGTTCCAATCCATGTGCTCTGGGTTTGGTTCGGTGCCAAGCTCAAGGAAATGAACTTGGCACCAACACGTCAAAGGATGGTGAACATGGCGATGGCGGCTTCAATGCTCCTGGTCGTTGCACTCGCCCTCTTCTCGGCGCTCAATGACACATAGCGTCGGCGCGTCGGTGCCGCCTCCAATTTAAGTGCGCAACCTTCACGGTAATGCGACACCACCTGCGATACATGCTCAATTTCTGCGCACCACACACCCATGCATGTGCGGCATAACGCCGATGCCCCGCGATCAGGCGGCTTTCACTTGTATCATGAAATACGCAGGCGTATTGCATGGAGCATGGCAAAACCTCCTCTTTCCCCCGCCGCCTGGATTGATGCCGGGCTTGAGCAATTAACATCCCTCGGGCAGTCCGCACTGCGCGCGGAACCCTTGTCACGCCACCTCAAGACCTCAAAAGGTTCGTTCTATTGGCACTTCAAAGATGTGCCGGCATTTCAGTCTGCCCTTCTTGAAGAATGGAAATCCCGTGCCTTGGCCACGCTGAGCGAAAACGCCGCGGCCGACGGGTCCTCCACGGATAAACTGATAAGATTCGGTCAAAGCGTTCAGGGCGACATCTCTAGCCCGGCACTGCGTGCCTGGGCTCTTGAGAATGCCGAAGTGGCGTCCGCCCTTGCCGAAGTCGACGCTGCCAGAATGGATCAGCTTATCGGTATCTTGACCGAAATTGGCGTGACGAACGACGACTTCGCCAAGGCGGCTTATGGCTCGCTCGTCGGGTTGCAACAGATGAACGTCGATAGTGGAGACGCTCTTGTGGCTTATGCTACACTGGTCGATCTGGCTCTCGCCTTGGAATGAAAAGACTCGGCGCGCTGGCCCTGGTTGCTTTGCTATCAGCGTGCCAAGGCGATGAAACGGTTGCAGCCTATGGTGCGGCTGGCAAGACGTGGCATTTGACGGAACTGGGCGGTGTACGCTTCACCGCGCGCGCAACGGTTAGGTTTCCCGAATTTGGAAAAATCGCGGGGGACGGGCCGTGTAACCGCTACTCCACCTCAATGACAGTGCCTTATCCTTGGTTCGAAGCCGGGACCATCCAGTCAACAGATATGGCCTGCCCCGATCTGGATGCTGAACACGCGTTTTTTGCAGCGCTCGCATCCATGTCACAATCTGAAGTCTGGGGCGATACCATGATCCTGCGCACCGAAGACGGACAGGAAATGGTATTCAAAGCGTCCGGCTAAATGCCGCCACAAAACGAGCGCGGGCGTCGGGCAATGGCCTTGAACCCAAATCCGGCGCCATGCGCGACGCTAAAAAATAACCCGTTGTTTCAAGTGCTTGAACGATATCCATATCGCTGGCTTGTCCATCTCCGCGCAGAACAGGTGGCAAGGGCAACATCCGGTCCGCCCAGGCGCCCGCCCCTTTGGCGGACACCGCCCTGCCCGACTTGGGCGAGACATAGATCAAATCCTCTGCGCTGCCCGTTACTGCACAGGAACTCAGGTCCAGACCAAATCCCATTTCGTTCAACAGGGCGACCTCCCATTGCAGGTAAGCCAGCGGCCACACCGCGTCCTGGCCCAGCAGGTCCAGAAGTTGCTCGGATCGGCGGTACAAGACTGGATGGGGTTCCCGCTCGGGCAGGCAAAAACTCAGCAAAGCTGTGACCGTATTCAATCCGGCCAATGCCAAACGGCTGTCCATGACCAAAGCCGCCCGGCTGCGCACCGGCTCCACGGCAAAGGTTCCAATCTGGTCTTCAAGCCGCGCGCGCCAAGCGACGTCCAACTGCGCACCTGGTTGCAAAATGGGCGCGATCTTGCGGCTGGTGCCGCCGCGCACCACGCCTGCATGACGCCCTTTGTCTTCGGTAAAGACCTCAATGATCGCACTGGTTTCCCCGTGGCGGCGCACGTTCAGCAATATGCCTGCGCCACGCCATTCCACGTCAGGAAAGTCCCTCTTGATCGAGCAAATGGCGCCCCCGCCGATCTTCGATCTCGATCACCCACACATCCGGATCAAATCCGCGTTGACGGGCCACCGCTGCATCCACATCCGCTTCTGGCCCACTGGCCAGTTCAGACCAGACCCGCGCATCTGACATCAGGTCAAAACTGCGCTGAAACAATACGGCCTGCCCATCCAGCGTGTTCAGCTTCACCAGAACAGCACCCCCGGTATCATCCCCATGGGCCACAACAAACCCGGGCACATCCGCAAAACGCAACCGCGCCAGATACGCATCCACCCAAAACCGGGACGTCAGGCGGGGCACGGCATCCCTCGCTTCTCTGTTCCTGAAAAATCCTCCCCGAAGGGTCGGCTTGCAATCGGATCAGAGGTTTCCATCTTTGAAGTCCAGACCCATCTCGGAATAACGTTCCGCTTCTTCCTGCCATTTCTCTCGCACTTTAACCTGCAAAAACAAATGCACCTTGCGGCCCAAAAACTCTGTCAGTTCCGCACGCGAAGCCTGGCTGACCGATTTGATCGTCTCGCCCTTGTTGCCCAAGACGATCCCCTTGTGACCATCCCGGCTCACATAGATAATCTGATCCACACGGGCCGACCCGTCCTTGCGCTCTTCCCAGTTCTCGGTTTCGACAGTCAACTGATAGGGCAACTCCTGATGCAAACGCAGGGTCAGTTTTTCGCGGGTCATCTCGGCAGCGATCATGCGCATTGGCAGGTCCGCTATCTGATCTTCCGGGTAAAGCCACGGACCTTCCGGCACCTGACCCGCCAACCACTGCCGCAAGGTGTCAACACCGTGCCCCTTTTCAGCAGAGATCATGAAGGTCTCGGCGAAATCATAGCGCTCATTCAAATCCTGCGTCAGGCTCAGCAACGCAGGCGCTTCCACCCGGTCAATCTTGTTGATCGCCAGCGCCACGGTGCGACCCTTGCCGATCTCGGCCAGGCCCTCGAGGATCCGCTCGACACCTTCTGTCACACGACGGTGCGCTTCGATCATCAAAACAACGACATCCGCGTCCGCAGCCCCGCCCCAGGCGGCGGCAACCATGGCCCGGTCCAAACGGCGGCGTGGTTTGAACAGGCCCGGCGTGTCAACGAAAACGATCTGGCTGTCGCCCTCCATCGCAACGCCGCGAATACGCGCCCGCGTCGTTTGCACCTTGTGCGTCACGATCGAAACCTTTGCCCCGACCATGCGATTGAGCAGCGTGGATTTTCCCGCGTTGGGTTCTCCGATCAGGGCAACAAATCCGGCACGGGTGGTCATATCTCTTGCTCCAATTTGGCCAGTAGGGACTTGGCAGCAGCCTGTTGCGCCTCGCGTTTCGATCCGGCAGTGGCACGTGCTTCAGCACCCGTGCTCAGTTGCGCGGAGATTGTGAACACCGGCGCATGATCCGGACCGGTACGGTCCATCTCGACATATTCCGGCGGCGTCAGGCCGCGCGCCTGCGCCCATTCCTGCAAAGCGGTCTTGGCATCGCGGGCATCGGCCTCAACGGTCGTGATCCGATCAGCCCACAGGCGCAGGATCATATCACGGGCCGCGTCAAATCCTGCATCCAGATAGACGGCAGCAATGACGGCCTCGACCGCATCCCCCAACAGGGCCAGTTTGCGCCGCCCCCCCGATACCATCTCGGACCGCCCCAAACGCACAACGGCACCCAAATCGATTTCACGGGCGACGTCGGCACATGTTTCCTTGCGCACCAGTGCGTTGAAGCGCGGCGCGAGTGTTCCCTCGGACGCATCCGGGTCCGCTTCGATCAGCGCCTGAGCCATCACGAGGCCCAAAACCCTGTCTCCCAAAAACTCCAGCCGCTGGTTGTCACTGCGCGTGGGCGACGACATCGACGCATGTGTCACCGCCTCGATCAAAAGGTCGGGTGCCGCGAAACTATGCCCGATCCGGCCTTCGAAGGCCCTGAGGTCCGCGCCCAGCTTCACTCGATTCCCTTAAAGAACCGATCCCCGCGCCAGGTCCAGAAATAGAGCATGGACCGGCCCGCCGACGAGAACATGATGCGGTCCGCGCGGCCAATCAGGTTTTCGAAAGGAACGTAACCCACGCCACCCGCGACCTGCGCGATGCGGCTGTCGGACGAGTTGTCGCGATTGTCGCCCATGAAAAAGAAGTGTCCATCCGGCACGCGGAAAACAGGAGTGTTGTCGGACTGCTGATTGCCGATGTTCAAAATCACATGTTCATTGCCATTGGGGAACGTCTCGATAAAGCGGGATTTGACACATTCGCCGCCCAGCCCGACCGACCCGTTTTCACAACGCGGCAACAGGCCTTGCGGACCTTGGCGTTCGAACAATTCGACAAACTGGCCGTCGGGCTGTTGCGGGACGGGTGTGCCGTTCAATATCAGGATGCCGTCCTGGACCTGAATCGTGTCTCCCGGCAGGCCGACCAGCCGTTTGATATAGTCCGAACCGGAAACCGGATGGCGGAACACGACGACGTCGCCCCGCTCAGGCTCACCTGCGAAAATGCGCGTGTTGTCCCCGTCGATAAATCCACACAGCTTCTTGGCATCAAGGCCGATGATCGGAATGGACGGACAGGACGCGTAGGAATAGCCGTAAACCATTTTATTCACGAATAAAAAGTCGCCGATCAGCAGCGTTTCTTTCATCGACCCGGACGGAATCCAGAAGGGCTGAAAAAACAACGTGCGGAACACACCGGCAATCAGCAGCGCATAGACGATGGTTTTGATCGTCTCCACTATGCCGTTTTCTGCTTTTTCCTTGGCTGCCATTGGGCGCTCCTGCTCGGATCATCGGGGTCGTGGCTACATGCGGGCACCATGCTTGACTGTCAAGGCAACGCGACGGCAGTTTGACGCCTTCAGCCTACCCCTATGACATGCCTTGGGCCGCTGCAACGGGCCGCGCTTCGATCACAACAAAAGCCTGCGCCCATGGGTGATCATCCGTCAGCGTCACATGGATGATGGCCTCGTGCCCGTCCGGCGTCATCTTGGCCAGCCGATCCGCCGCCCATCCGGTCACGGCCATTACGGGTTGGCCGGTCGGCAGGTTGCTGACAGCCATGTCCTTCCAGGAAATACCCATGCGCAAACCGGTCCCGAGCGCTTTGGAACAAGCCTCTTTGGCAGCCCACCGCTTGGCATAGGTGCCCGCGACATCAGTGCGACGTTCCGCCTTGCGCTGCTCGACTTCGGTAAAGACCCGATTGCGAAACCGATCCCCAAAGCGATCAAGCGTATTTTGAATTCGTTCGATATTGGCCAGGTCGGTTCCAATCCCCAGAATCACCGGGGCACCTCGATGTCAAATACAAGGATGCCGTCGCCACCGCCGTGACAGAGGTCAACAAGCTGCGCGCCCAATGCCTTATGTTCAGGATCGACGGCATAAGCCGCCAAGGCTTTGGCGTTGCGCGCATCCAGCGTGAAGCCATAGGCGTAGTCGGGTGTCTTGTCCTCGAAATCGCGGTTCGGACCTGCGCAAAAGTCGCCGCACCCATCGAGCCGGTCCACCACCTTGGCCAGATCGAGCATGACCGCATTGACCTGCCTTGGGTCAGCGTCTTCGCGCAAACGTAGCATCACACAGTGACGGATCATGTCACAGCTCCTCTTGTTATCGACGGGTCGCTGCCCGGCGTTGCTCAATTCAATCTTTGCGCGACGCGGTTTGCAAGGTCGATACGCCAGCGCGTGACCCGTGTCGGGCAGCATCGGGGTTCGCCCGGGCCCAACATAGTGGTGGTGATGTCGATATGGGTAGGGGCAAATGCGATATCGCGCGGAGATTGGCCGAAGAGCCCCTGCACAATGCCCGCGAATTGCCACCCTTGGGTCGTGCGCTGGTAAAGGCCAGTGGCGATGGAGGTCGCGTTGCCGCCCGGAAACGCCTCGTAGACTATGCCAAGGGCGCGGGTCGCAGTGGCCGGATCGCCCTGATCGGGCAGCCAGAACGACGCCTCGGCCCGCCCTGACGCGGTGAGCGTACCATAGAGCAGCCGGTCAAGATCGGGCCAGCCGTTTTGGGCCTGCACCGGCGTGACCAATATCAGCAAAAGGGCGGCAATCGCCCTCATGTGCTCTGACGCGCCTCATCCATCAAGCGACGCATCTCCCGGATCGCCGGGTCCAGACCCAGAAATATCGCCTCGCCAATCAGGAAATGCCCGATGTTCAGCTCCATCGCCTCCGGGAAGGCTGCAACCGGCTGGACCGTCTCGTAGGTCAGACCATGACCGACATGCACTTCCAGTCCCAGATCATGGGCAAACCGGCTCATGTCGCGCAGGGCGTCCAACTCGCGGTCGCGATCTTCAAAGCGACCCTCGTGATGGGCATCGCAATAGGCACCAGAATGCAGTTCGATCACTTGTGCGCCGATCCGGTGAGCCGCCTCGATCTGACGCTGATCCGCCGCAATGAAAATTGACACCCGGCAGCCTACATCTCGCAAGGGCGCGATGAAATGCGCCAGCTTGTTCTCCTCGCGGGCTACTTCAAGACCACCCTCTGTCGTGCGCTCTTCGCGCTTTTCGGGCACGATGCACACAGCGTGGGGTTTATGGCGCAACGCAATCTTTTGCATCTCGTCCGTAGCCGCCATTTCGAAATTCAAAGGCACGGACAGAACATCCATCAAGCCTTCGATATCCGAGTCCGAAATATGGCGGCGGTCTTCACGCAAATGCGCAGTGATGCCATCCGCACCGGCAGCTTCTGCAATTTTTGCGGCACGAAGCGGATCGGGCGTGTCGCCGCCCCGCGCGTTTCGAACAGTCGCGACGTGGTCGATGTTGACCCCAAGACGGAGTTTGCCAAGCGGTGCGGTCATGGGTCGGATCCTTTCCTTCGATCAACGGCAACCTACTGCGGACAAGGCTGCTTGGGAATGCGGAGATAGCAGGAATATTGCACCAGCAGATGGTCATTTTCCCGTAAGGCGCACCCTTGGTGCGCCCGTGCTCAATCCGCCTTTTTGCGCGCATCTGCGGACTTTGCAGCGGCTTTCGCCTTGAGAATTTCCAGTTTTGCCTTCATCGCGCCTTTCCGACGATGCTGATAAGCGCGGATCAGCGGGACAGAGACATAGTAACAGATCGTTGCCGCAATGATCCCCGGAGCGATGCCGCCAATGAGATAAGGAAAGAATATCTCATCGAAAAAGACGGCAAGACCCGTCCAATCCTGAGGATGCCCGGTCACAAGAGCCTTCAGGTTCAGCCACAAATCTCCGCCTGCATCCACAAATTTACCAATGAAAGACCGCTCGTGCTCTTCTGACAAGTCGGACCCCAAGAGCCAGTGGCCTGTCTGAAGAGAGATCAGGCCAATCGGGACATAGGTCAGCGGATTGCCAAAAAACGTAGCCATCAACGATGCCAGAATATTCCCGCGCAAGGCGGTTGCTATGGCGCCGGCCACCACGAAGTGCGCCCCATAAAACGGGGTAAACGTCGTGAAAACACCTGCCCATATTCCGCGCGCAATACGCTCGGGCGCATCCGGCAAGCGCCGGACGCGGTGTTTGACGTACTGAAATGCACGACCCCAGCCCCCGCGCGGCCAGAGAGATTCCAGCACCGCACGAAATAACGGCTTGCGGTCGCGGCGCTTGAATACCAATGCCTCGCCCTTCTCTGCTCGCTCAGCTTACAGCCGCATGCCCGGCAACGGGCAAAGGCTTGCGATATCGCTTGATCGCCGCCACATCGCTTTCCGCCTGCAGGGCCCCCATCAGGCTGTGTAAATGCTGAGCATCCCGGAGTTCCAGGTGAATGAGTAACCGGAAGAAGTCCGGTTTACGATCCTTGAATTCCAAATCGGAGATATTGGCCTTGGTCTCTCCGATCAAGGTGCAAATACGCCCCAGAACACCGGTGTCATTGCCGATGGTCAGATCCAGCGTCGCGCCGTAAACGGCCGGATGCGATCCGTCGTGCCAGTGCAGGTCCAACCAGCGGTCCGGCTGGTCTTCGTACTCCGTCAAACGCGCACAATCGATGGCATGCACGACCACTCCCTTGCCGCGAAATGTGATGCCGACGATGCGCTCTCCCGGCAAAGGCTCGCAGCATTCCGCACGTTGAAAGGACTGTCCGGGCAAAAGTCCGATCACTGCACGGCGCGCATCCACCAGCTTGCCCGTTTTGGGAATCAGTTCGGGATAGATTGACTGCACCACCTCACGCCCGGTCAATTCAGCCGATCCCAGGCGGGCCAGAACCTCGTCGGCATTGCCAAGGCGTAACTGCTTGGCCGCGGCCTCAAGCGCCTTGTCAGTGGCCTTCTTGCGCACATGGGCAAAGGCTGATCGGGCCAATTCACGACCCAGGGTGATGAACCGCTCGCGGTCCGCTTCCCGCATGGATCTGCGAATCGCCGTCTTGGCCTTGCCGGTCGTCGCAATCTCCAGCCAGGTGGCCTGCGGCGTTTGCCCTTCGGCTGTGATGATCTCGACAGACTGGCCATTTTTGACCCGGGTCCAGAGCGGCACCCGCATCCCATCCACCTTGGCTCCGACGCAGGCGTTCCCGATCCGCGTGTGGATGGCATAGGCGAAATCGATGGGTGTCGCCCCGCGCGGCAGCTTCACCACCTCGCCCTTGGGCGTAAAGCAAAAGACCTGATCCGAGTACATCTCCAGTTTGACCGCTTCGAGGAAATCCTCGTGATCGTCCTCGCCGTCAAACTGTTCCGTCAGCTGCGCGATCCATTTGGCAGGATCGACGGCAAAGGGGTTTTGCGAGCGCACCCCGTCCCGATAGGACCAATGTGCCGCAACGCCTGTTTCGGCCACGTCATGCATCTGGCGCGTACGAATCTGCACCTCGACCCGCTTGCCATCGCGGCCCGAAACGGTGGTGTGGATCGACCGATACCCGTTTGTCTTGGGTTGACTGATATAGTCCTTGAACCGCCCCGGCACCGCGCGCCAGCGCTGATGGATCGCGCCCAGCGCACGATAAGTGTCTTCTTCGGACGTGGTGATCACGCGAAATCCGTAGATGTCGCTGAGGCGGCTGAACGACTGATCCTTTTCCTGCATCTTGCGCCAGATCGAATAGGGTTTCTTGGCGCGGCCGAAGACTTCGGCTTCTATGCCCGCCTTTGCCAACTCGTGGCGCATATCGCCAGTGATGCGCTGGATCACGTCACCCGTATCGCGTTGCATCGTGATGAAACGCCGGATGATGGACGATCGGCCCTCGGGGTTGAGCACCTTGAACGCCAGATCCTCAAGCTCTTCGCGCATCCACTGCATGCCCATGCGTCCCGCCAGCGGTGCAAAGATATCCATGGTTTCGCGGGCTTTTTGCACCTGTTTGTCAACGCGCATCGACCGGATCGTGCGCATGTTGTGCAATCGGTCACTCAGCTTGACCAGAATCACGCGCATGTCCTTGGACATCGCCATGAAGAGCTTGCGGAAATTTTCGGCCTGTTTGGTCTCGACGCTGCTGAGCTGAAGATTTGTCAGCTTGGTGACGCCATCCACCAGCTTGGCAATGTCAGGGCCGAACTTCTCCAGGACGATGGCGTAGCTCGCCTTGGTGTCTTCGATTGTGTCGTGCAGCAACGCCGTGATGATTGTGGCATCGTCAAGTTGCTGTTCGGTCAGAATGGCCGAAACGGCAACGGGGTGGGTGAAATACGGCTCACCGGAATGACGAAACTGGCCCTCATGCATCTGCTCCCCAAATGCATAGGCGGCGCGAATAAGCTTTTCATTCGTTTTTGGATTGTAGTTGCGGACCAGCGCGATCAGATCGTCAGCAGAGATCATTCGGTCCGCACCTCGGGTGTGCTCAGCTTTGGCCTTGCGCGGCCATCAACTGACGCAAAAGCATCTCTTCGGACATGCTGTCTTCTTCCGGCTTGTCCTGCTCTGCACCCATCAAAAGCGCCATGGCATCTTCTTCGGCTTCGTCGACCTCGATCTGTGTCTGGTTCGATTCGATCAGGCGTTCGCGCAGTTCGTCGGCGCTTTGTGTTTCGTCAGCAATTTCGCGCAGCGACACAACGGGATTTTTGTCGTTGTCACGGTCGACGGTGATCGGCGCACCGGCAGATATCTCGCGCGCACGATGTGCTGCAAGCATCACCAGTTCGAAACGGTTTGGAACCTTGTCAACGCAGTCTTCAACGGTCACGCGGGCCATGGGGTGCTCCAGATCAGCATAATTAAGTAGAAGGCGGGTATTTAGGCCCGTTTCGACCGAATGACAAGGTGCAAATGGGTCGCTGGCCCAAAGCAGGTCTAGTCCAGCGCCTTGATCTGCTCAATATCCGCAGCAGGCAACAAGGCAAGCAACTGCTTCACCGTCTGCCCCAGCACTGGATGCACCCATCCCGGAGCGACATCCGCCAGGGGGACCAAAACAAAGGCCCGTTCGTGCAGGCGCGGATGCGGCAGTATCATGTGTTGCGGCGCTGCGGTCTTTTGCTGCGACAACGGCATATCCATCCAGGCCCGCACTGTTTCCTCATCCGGGCTCACCATGTCGCCGCACGCCAAAAGATCGAGGTCGAGCGCACGTTGTTCCCAGCGCGCTTTTCTGCGTCGTCCCAGCGCGGCCTCGACCGCATGCAGGTGCGTCAGGGCCTCCTGGGGTGACCACGGTGCCGAGATGGCAAGCGCAGCATTCACATAGTCTGGCCCCGATCCGGCAGGGAACGCCGGGGTGCTGTAAAAATGGCTCATGGTCCGAATCACCCCCCCCGCCTCGACAATCAATTCAACTCCAGCACGAATGGTTTCCCTTGGGTTACCTGCGGTGGAATCCATGTTTGACCCCACGGCAACTAGCATCTCTGACCGTCTTTGTGGCGGTAATTCGCCGTTTTTTTCGGCAAAGGTGTCTTGCGACATACTCAAAATAACCTATTTTTGGTCCATCGCCGTCCGCAAAATTTTGCGCACACTCACGGATATTAATTGGCGGTAATCCGAATTATCGGAAGGACACTTTATGTTTTATAAGGACGAACGGCTTGCGCTGTTCATCGATGGTTCCAACCTGTACGCTGCAGCCAAAGCGCTTGGGTTCGATATCGATTACAAACTCCTGCGGCAAGAATTTATGCGACGCGGGAAACTGCTGCGTGCATTCTATTACACTGCTTTGCTGGAAAATGACGAATACTCTCCAATCCGTCCTTTGGTTGACTGGCTGAACTATAACGGTTTCACAATGGTGACCAAGCCGGCCAAGGAATACACCGACAGCATGGGCCGCCGTAAGGTCAAGGGCAACATGGATATCGAATTGGCCGTGGATGCGATGGAATTGGCATCGCGGGTTGATCATATCGTGCTGTTTTCCGGCGACGGGGATTTCCGCCCACTGCTCGAAAGCCTGCAACGTCAGGGTGTCAGGGTGTCGGTTGTTTCGACGATCCGCAGCCAGCCACCGATGATCTCGGATGAATTGCGCCGCCAGGCGGATAATTTCATCGAGTTGGATGAATTGAAGGATGTCATTGGCCGCCCACCGCGCGAACAAACCTTCGAGCGCAACGACCGCCTGCAAGCGCAAAGCTGATTTGGCTTGATACAAGCCCGGTCGGGCCTATGTTCCGCCTAGGCCCGGTTGCTGGGCCCAGACACAGAGGCTTGCCAATGCCAATTTACCCGCTGTTTGTGCACAGCACAGACATCGCTGGCACTGTCAGGTTTTGACCGGCCTTATCGCCATGTTCTTCGTGGCTTTCGGAGCAGCAACCTTGTTGCCGCTCCCGTCTGAGCCTTTGTTTGCCGCCTTGCAGATCCAGGGGGACACCTCGCTTCTTTGGCTGGTGGTGTTTGCAAGCGTCGGCAATACGCTGGGTTCAGTCGTCAACTATGTCCTCGGATGGCAAGCCATGCGCTTTGCCGATCGTTCATGGTTTCCAGCCAACCCCAAGAAGATGGCCAGGGCCCAGCGCTGGTTCGAACGCTGGGGCATTTGGACCCTCTTGTTTGCCTGGATGCCACTTGGGGATGCGATCACATTGCTTTCGGGCGTGATGCGGACCCGCTTCTGGCTCTTTTTTGTTCTGGTGGCTACGGGCAAAACACTGCGATATGTTGCCATGGCTCTCGTCACCAGCGGCGTTCTGGCACTTTAGGTGCGCCGGGGCTGGACGCGCGGCGTGTCCTTGCATACCTCTTGTAAAGCTTCAAAAGGACCGCGCCCATGACCAAGCCCCCTTTGACCTTGTATCTTGCCGCTCCGCGCGGTTTTTGCGCAGGCGTGGACCGCGCCATAAAAATCGTCGAGATGGCCTTGGAAAAATGGGGCGCCCCGGTCTTTGTGCGCCACGAGATTGTGCATAACAAATTCGTGGTTGATGGGTTGCGCGACAAGGGCGCCGTCTTTGTCGAAGAACTGGACGACTGCCCGGATGATCGGCCCGTCATCTTTTCGGCGCATGGCGTGCCCAAATCCGTCCCCGCGACGGCTGCTGCCCGCGAGATGGTCTATGTCGATGCGACCTGCCCGCTGGTCAGCAAGGTGCATATCGAGGCGCAGCGCCATTCCGACAACGGCCTGCAGATGATCATGATCGGCCACGCAGGGCACCCCGAAACCGTCGGCACCATGGGGCAGCTGCCCGACGGCGAAGTGCTGTTGGTCGAAACGGTCGAAGACGTGGCGCATGTCGAAGTCCGCGATCCCGAGCAACTGGCCTTTGTCACCCAAACCACATTGTCGGTGGATGACACCGCAGATATCGTAGCGGCCCTGAACGCGCGGTTTCCGCGTATCGTCGGCCCGCACAAGGAAGACATCTGTTATGCCACAACGAACCGCCAGGAGGCAGTCAAGGCGATGGCGCCCAAATGCGACGCAATGCTGGTGGTCGGCGCGCCGAACTCGTCAAATTCCAAACGGCTGGTCGAAGTCGGTGAGCGTGCAGGGTGCACCTATGCTCAACTGGTGCAACGCGCCACAGATATCGATTGGCGCAGCCTGGATGGGATTTCCAGCGTCGGGATCACCGCAGGTGCATCTGCTCCCGAAGTGCTCATAAACGAGGTCATTGACGCGTTTCGCGACCGGTATGACGTGACCGTTGAGATGGTCGAAACCGCCGTCGAAAATGTCGAGTTCAAAGTGCCAAGGGTACTGCGCGAACCTGCCTGAGAGGCCGGGCGCACCATGGGTGCGCCTTACGGGGCCTGACGACGCCAGGAAGAAATCACCCGCTTTACCCTTCCGGTCCCACTTCGTATCGTCGAAGGTACGCATTGGATTCAAAGGTGTCCAAATGATCTCACTACAGTTTCTGTTGACAGCGATGGTTGTGGTCATCGCGCCGGGCACCGGTGTGATTTACACGCTCGCACTTGGTCTTGGCCAAGGTCGGCGGGCCGCCGTGTGGGCCGCGTTGGGATGCACAATCGGGATCGTCCCGCACCTCGCTGCCGCAACACTGGGATTGGCGGCGATCCTGCACACGTCGGCGCTACTGTTCAACATCGTGAAATTCGCAGGCGTCGCCTATCTGCTATACCTCGCATGGGGCAGCCTCAAAAGTGACGGCGCTCTGGCAATTTCCTCGGAAAAGCACAGCGAGGCAGGGTGGCGTATCGCCCGTCGCGGCGCTCTGATCAATATCCTCAATCCCAAACTCTCGATCTTTTTCCTTGCGCTCTTGCCGCCCTTTCTATCGGGGAATTCCGCCACCGCGACCGCAGAAATGGCAATGATGGGCGGGATATTCATGATGATGACATTTGCCGTGTTTGTGCTGTACGGCGTCTTCGCGGCGGCAGCGCGCCAGTGGATCCTTGGATCCGACATCGTCATGCGCTGGTTGTCGCGCAGCTTTGCCGGGATTTTTGCAGCCCTCGCGGCGCGACTGGCGCTGGAGCGCGCATGACCGACGCGAGTCCAGTGGCGACCGAACACATCGGCGTCACGCCAATCAGTGCCCGTTGCGGCCTGAGGCTTGCCAACGAATGCGAAACCGCCGAAACCATCGCTGCACGGATTCCTGACCGGATGACACAGATATGATACAGATCCCACGCGCTCCACTCCTGCTTGGCCTTGCCGGGCTGATCCCCTTCGTTTGGGGTGCGGCGACCGTGTTGAGCGACGATTTGGCGGCTCTGGGCCTGCAATTTTTGGGGCCGCGCTTCATCGGACCTTATGTGCAACTGTTCTATGGATCTGTCATCTTGTCCTTCATGTCCGGCGTTTTGTGGGGGTTCGCGACGAAAGCCAGCGGGGCGCAGGCGGCAACAGGTTATGTGTTGTCCGTGGTGCCCGCCCTGTGGGCGTTTTTCATGACCGGTGGCGGGCCGACCAGCGCGGGTATGAACCTCATGTTCGGTTTTTCCGGGCTTTTGATGTTGGATTTTGCGTTCACCCGCTGGGGACTGACACCACCATGGTGGATGTCCCTGCGCATTCTGCTTACGGTGATCGTCTTGGCCTGTTTTGCAATTACGGTACTGCGATGAGCGATCCTGAAACCCTGACTGTCTACGCCACCCAAGCCGACGCATACGCATCACTGACCGACGAAGGGGCAAAGATAGATCCTTTCGTCCAGCGCTTTATCAAGGGCGTGCCCGAGGGCGGTCGCGTTCTGGACATCGGGTGCGGCCCGGGTGCGTCTGCAGGGCGTATGGCCGCCGCCGGTCTGCTGACAGAGGCATGGGATCTTGTTCCTGAAATGCTCGAACTGGCCAAACGATTTGACGGCGTTGTCACGCGCCAGGCGGGGTTTGGCGATCTGATCGGCGCAGATGTTTATGACGGCATTTGGGCCAATTTCTCAATGCTGCACGCGCCGCGATCAGAATGGCCATCACATTTACACGCCATTGCGACCGCATTGCGACCGAACGGCCTCTTCCATATTGGCACCAAGCTGGGCACGCGAGAGGACCGAGACACAATAGGACGTATGTACACCTATGTGAGCGAAGACGAATTGGACGCTTTGCTGCGCGCCGCCGGGTTCAGGCCGGAATTCTCAGACCGGGGCCGCGACAAAGGGCTAAGTGGAGAAATGGCCGACTGGATCGTGGTGCAAGCGCGTGCCTGAGCTCATTGCATATACAGACGGCGCCTGTTCGGGAAATCCCGGACCGGGCGGCTGGGGTGCTCTGTTGCGCGCGATGGACGGGGATGCCGTCTTGAAAGAACGTGAATTGAAAGGCGGTGAGGGCCTGACCACAAACAACAAGATGGAGTTGATGGCCGCCATATCCGCGCTTGAAACGTTGGGAAAACCCTCGACCATCACGATCGTGACCGACAGCAATTATGTCAAAAACGGAATAACAAGCTGGATTCACGGCTGGAAACGAAACGGCTGGAAGAACGCCGCGAAAAAGCCCGTTGCCAATGCAGATCTATGGCAACGATTGGATGCCGCACAGGCCAGACACACAGTGACGTGGAAATGGGTAAAGGGACACGCAGGGCATCCGGAAAACGAACGCGCCGATGCGTTGGCCCGCGCGGGAATGGCACCGTTCAAACCAGAGTGACCTCGGTTTCGGAAGCGTGACGAGATTTTTAGGACTAAAAATCTTGCACCGCCACACCCTCAGCGCATTATCGTTTCCGCCAATGTGTCGGCACGATGATAAGTGCCCCGACGGAAGAGACGATTGCATTCAGGCCCGAGCTGCCAAAGCCGATGCCGAACATCAGTCGCACGAAGTAGAACAAAAACGCGCCGCCGATGCAGATGATGATCGACGGTAAAATGCCGTTGCGGGTGAACCCCGTTTTTTCTGAGGCGTACCCGACGATCCCCGCGATCACTACCGTTCCGATTAGAGTTGGAAACATACGCGCGCTCCGCTCAAAGGACTGTCCCACGCGGCAAGGCCGTACCGCGCAAGAACTCAATTGCATCTTGTGCGCCTTTACCCGCGCGTTGCAAGCGCGTCAGTTGCACGGCACCGCCTTCGCAGGCCACCGTCAGTGCATCATCCAGAACAATACCAGTCGGCCCGCTCCCGTCCCGCACTTGCGATCCCAGGACTTTGATGCGGACCCCATCATGCTCGAACCACGCACCTGGAAACGGCGACAGCCCCCGAATTTGACGGTCCACCTCGGTCGCGGGACGCGCCCAGTCAATCGCCGCTTCCGCCTTTTCGATCTTGTGCGCATAGGTCACGCCGACGTCGGGTTGCGTCACCGGGACCAGATTGGGCAGATCCGCCAAAGCCCGCACGATCAGGTCCGCCCCCATATCCGCAAGACGATCATGCAACTGCTCGGTCGTCTCAGCGGGACCGATCGGGGTCGCCTGCCGGAGCAGAACCGGCCCTGTGTCCAGACCCGCCTCCATTTGCATGATGCAAACGCCTGTTTCTGCATCTCCGGCCATAATCGCACGGTGAATCGGTGCAGCCCCACGCCAGCGCGGCAACAAACTGGCGTGGATATTCAGACATCCATGCACCGGCGCATCCAGCACGGGTTGCGGCAGGATAAGACCATAGGCAACAACAACTGCAACGTCAGCCTTCAACGCAGCAAACGCCGCCTGCGCCTCTTCAGACCGCAATGTCACGGGATGACGCAGGGGCAAGCCCAAAGCTTCTGCGCGCGTCTGAACCGGGCTTGGGCGCTCCTTCTTGCCGCGCCCCGCCGGGCGTGGCGGTTGCGTATAGACGCAGACGATCTCGTGACCCGCGTCATGAAGCGCATCCAAAGCAGCAACCGAAAACTCCGGCGTGCCCATGAAAACCAGTTTCATACATTCTCCCCGTAAGGCGGAGGCGTCCTCCGCCCTAGCGCCGTTTCCGGGCGCGACGCAGCAGCATATCGCGTTTCACCCGACCCAGATTGTCAAAATACATCCGGCCCGCCAGATGGTCGATCTGATGCTGCACGGACCGCGCTTCGAGATCGACAAAATCCCGACGCTCGATAACTCCATCCCTGTTCAAAAAGCGTACGGAAACCGTTTTCGGCCGGGTGATCTCGGCCTCGACGCCGGGCAGGCACGGACTGCCTTCGGCCCACGTGTGCGGTTCCGGGCTTGCGCTCAGAACCTCGGGGTTCGCCATCACAATCGGGCGCGTCCTGTCAGGCGTGACATCCACTACCGCCAGCCGCAACATGACACCAATCTGAGGTGCGCCGAGACCGATACCCGGCATGGCATACATCGTATCAAGCATGTCAGTCCAGATTGACCGGACCTCATCCGTGATGGCTTCGACCGGCGCGCACGCCGTGCGCAATCGCTTGTCCGGCCACATGACAAAGGGACGCACAGCCATCAGGCGGCCTCGTATTGGGCCTGCAACGCGGTGCGTTGGTCTGCATCTATCCGATCAAAGGTGACCATGCCGTTCAGGTGGTCCATTTCATGTTGCGCACATATGGCCGCGAATCCGGTCAAGTCCTGCGCATGCTGCACACCCTCCAGATCAGTCCATCCCATGCGGATGGTGGTAGGGCGGGACACCTGCGCGGAAACACCGGGAATGGACAAACACCCTTCCGGCCCCTCTGCAACCACAGCGCCCAGGGAGATGATTTCCGGATTGATGCAGACAACAGGATTTCGCCCGGCCTCCTTGGCAGTAGGATCCATCACGAACACGCGGAGCATGACACCGATCTGAGGGGCGGCCAAGCCACGCCCGGGAGCATCATACATCGTGTCCAGCATATCCTCGACCAATACGCGCAGATCGGGCGTGATTTCAGCCACCGGCGCACAGTTTTGGGTCAACCGCGCGTCCGGCCATTTCAAGATCGGACGTATACTCATGCTTTTTCGCGGGCGCGCTCGCGCTTGAACTTGACCATCTTGCGCGTGATCAGTTGACGTTTCAGCGGCTTGAGATAATCGATGAACAGCTTGCCATCGAGGTGGTCGATCTCGTGCTGCACACAGGTCGCCCAGAGGCCCGACATCTCTTCGTTCTGTTCGTTCCCATCGCGGTCGATCCAGCGCACCTGCACCTCTGCCGGGCGCGTCACATCTGCGAACTGCTCCGGCATGGACAAACAGCCTTCTTCGTAAACGCTGGTTTCCTCTGAGGAGGCCACGATCTCGGGATTGAACATGATCAACGGACGCGGCGCTTCGTTGTCCAGCTTTACGCAGTCCAAAACGATGAGCCGTTGCAAAATACCGACTTGCGGCGACGCCAGACCGATGCCGGGTGCGTGGTACATCGTGTCCAGCAGATCATCGGCAAGCGTGCGCAATTCGTCCGTCAGGTCTTCGACGGGAAGGGAGGTCTTTTTCAACCGGGGATCGGGGTGCAGGATAATAGGACGTTTCATGGCAATTCATTTAGGGGATGGCGGCCCAAGCTGCAATGTCCCCTTGCACCTGCGGATCACCAGAGTAGCCTGCCGCCGACGCCAATCAGGAGAACCCATATGAGCTTTGACGAAATCATCGACCGCCGCGGCACGCATTGCAGCAAATGGGACATGATGGAAAAAATCTATGGCGTCTCGCCCGAGGACGGGCTTGCCATGTGGGTTGCCGATATGGATTTTCGCCCGCCGCAGGCCATTCTGGACGCCGTCCAAGGCCAAGTGGATCATGGGGTGATCGGGTATTTCGGGGATGACAGCGCCTACAAGGCCGCGATTCAATGGTGGATGGATACCCGCCATGGGTGGACGGTGGATGCCGCGGATATCTTTTCCACCCATGGGCTGGTGAATGGCACGGCGCTTTGCGTTGACACATTCACGCAGCCCGGCGATGGGGTTATCCTGTTCACGCCCGTGTACCATGCCTTTGCCAAGGTGATCAAAGCCAACGACCGCCGTGTTGTCGAATGTGAACTGAAACAGGTCGACGGACGCTACGAGATGGATTTCGCGGCTTACGATGCGCAGTTGGATGGCACCGAAAAGATGGTCATCCTGTGCTCGCCGCACAATCCCGGTGGCCGGGTCTGGACGGCCCAGGAACTGGCGGAGGTCGCGGCCTTTGCCAAACGGCACGACCTGATCCTTGTCTCTGATGAAATCCACCATGATCTGGTGATGCCCGGAAACACCCATATTCCGATGGCCCTGATCGAGGGGATCCAAGACCGGCTGATCATGATGACGGCCACCACCAAGACGTTCAATATCGCCGGGGCGCATGTGGGCAATGTCATCATCGCCGATCCGGATCTGCGCAAACGGTTTGACAAACGGATGATGGCGCTGGGCCTGTCGCCCAATGCGTTCGGGATGTTCATGGTGCCTGCCGCCTATTCCCCGGAAGGGGCGGCATGGGTGGATGATCTGGTCCGCTATCTGGATGGAAACAGGCGTCTGTTTGATGAAGGGGTGAATGCGATCCCCGGCCTCAGGTCGATGCCGCTTGAGGCGACGTATCTGTCCTGGGTTGACTTTGATGGCACCGGGATGAGCCGCGAGGAATTCACCAAAAGGGTGCAAACGGATGCGGGGATTGCCGCCAATCACGGCCCCACATTCGGCAAAGGCGGCGAAAGCTGGCTGCGGTTCAACATCGCAACGCCCCGCGCGCGTATTCAAGAGGCCGTTGAGCGGCTGACACGCGCCTTTGGCGATCTGCAATAGGCGCCGCCGACGCTCTCAAAAAGCGTCGGCAATTTGAACCCTGCATTGGGTCAGTGACCGGTAAACACCAATGTTTGCAAAGGCAGAAGCAATGCGCGGATGCGCAAGCCCGCGGCGTGTACGACGCCTACCGTGTCGACGACGTGCAGGAAAATCCGGTGGAAAAAGCCCAGCGTGTCATCGGTTTCAAGCCGATGGTGGTTGTCGGTGTAGGCGTTGGCGATACAGCGGCTGCCCGGCGGGATACCGTCCGCCTGCCCCGGAAAGATCGGCTCAAGATAGGCGCTTATCGTGCCGGGCGTGCCAATATTCTGTGGATCCAGCAGAAGATCTGAGGGACGTACCTGACCCGAGGCAATCACATCCTGAACTTCGACGATCACCATCGGAATGATCGTGAACGGCTTGGAGATACACATCATTTCCGCGACGCCCCCTTGCTGGATCACTTGCGTGGTCACTTGCGGAAAGCCCGCGAGAAAGCGGCCATAGCCCACCTCTGTCGGCACAAGAATACCGGCAGGGCGCAAGACGGGGCTGACAATATCACCCACCTGCAGGGACAACTGTTCGATCCGGCCTGTGGTGCCCGCATAGATCGTCAGTTTCTCGATCTCTGTCTCGGCTTGCTCAAGGGCCGCTTCGGCGCTGGCGCGTTGCGCCGGCAATTGCACGGAAATCTTCGCTTCAACCGCGCTCAGGTCCGCCATGGCCGCGTCCACGGACGCTTGGTTGGCAGAAACCTGCGTTTCAAGGATTTCAACGTCGCGGACGCTCACGGCACTCGATCCACGCTCGAGCAGTGAGTTTTGACGATCAAAGTCAGCTGTGGACTGAGTCAGTTGCGCACGCGCCTGTTCGATCAGGGCATTCGCAGCCGCCCGTTCGGAGCTTGCCAGCACCAGCGACGCCTCGACCTCTGCAATCTGGCGCCGTGCTGTCTCGGCTGCGGCTTGCTGGCTGCTGTCGTCCAGACGAAAGATCGGCTCGCCTGCCTGCACGTCTTCATTGTTCCTCACAAAAACCTCCGCGACCCGCCCGCCACTTTCCGACAGAACCGTGACGGTGCGAAAGAAGGACGAGACGTTGCTGGTGGTCGGGTGATAATAAAAAAAATCGTGATCAAGCCGATGGTCAGCATGGCACACAGTGTGATCCCCCACCGCAACTCGTACCAGACTGTGAAAAAGTTGATCTGCTCGCCCCAGCGTTTGCCCTGAAAACGCCGGCGCAGCATGTAATCCGGCAAAATCGTGACCAGCGAACACAGGAAAAGCTCGAGCATCGCAGCTTACTCCTTACTTGTCATGCTGTGCAGGGATTTGGCGATGGATTGCAACGGCGTGACAATATCCGGAGGGCGAAACGCCGCCAGGACAATGGCAGCCACCCAAAACAGGTTATTGTGCGTAAACAGGGCCAGCATCGCCAGAATGCTGATCAGTTGTAACTGCGTTGCATTGCCCTTGTGCGCCATCCGTTCCGGCAGTGCATGCAGGGTGAAATAGGCGACCCCGATCAACAGCACCGCGCCCACAAGGAAAAAGACCATGAAGGTGAACAGGAAATCGCTGCCGTCGGCCCCAGCCAAATAGGACGGCAGATGCTCAGGGGCCAGCGGGTGTCGCGTCTCTGACATGAATGAACTCGCCTGAAGGAATGGTCGCTATGTCACGTAACGCTAGCCGCGCCTGTGCCACATGACCACCCCAAACCGAGCATCATCGCTTCTGATTATCCGGTATGTCGCAGCCTATTCACCCGGATCTGATACTGCGATCAAGGCCACTGGCGCGTCTGCTGCAATTTCAAAATCCACCGCGGCGCGATCCGCCACGGCCGTCAACCGCTTGAACTCGAATCGCATCTCGCCATTCTCCTCTTCGAACGCGACGATCAGGCACCGGAACAAGTGGATTGCCCCGTCATAAAGGTCGGCATGGCCTCGCAAAACCGGGACTGAACCCGCTTCCAACGAAAATCCCGATTTCCACAGGCGCAAGACCGGGTGGGCCCTGCCATTCGCAACCAAACGCAGGCGCGACCCTGATTTGAGTGCAGCAAGCCGGGCGCTGTCCAAACCCGCCTGCACTTCCCTTGGGACAAAAGTCGTCACGGCCTTATCTCCTGCTCCGCGGCACAACGCGCGTTTCAGCCGCGTCACCCCGTCAGTTAAGTGTCCTGCGTTCAACTTACGAGCTATGTGTAACCAATCCGTGACTTCCCCCCTGTGCGCAAATGCAGGGCCGATGCGCGACCGATGGCATAGGTTTTGCGGGCCGATCCGATTACATCAAGATAAACTAAGGAGGAAGATGGGACATGGGCCTTTTGATCGACGGTGTTTGGCACGACCGGTGGTATGATACCAAATCCAACGGCGGAAAATTCGAACGCGCCGCCGCCAAATTCCGCAACTGGCTGACGCCGGATGGCAGCGCAGGCCCGTCCGGAACAGACGGCTTCAAAGCTGAATCCGGGCGCTACCACCTCTATGTCTCCCACGCCTGCCCCTGGGCGCACCGCGCGCTGATCTTCCGCACCCTCAAAAACCTTGAGGATCACATCAGCGTTTCCGTCGTGCATCCCGACATGCTGGACGATGGGTGGACCTTTGAAACAGATGCGTTCGGAGCGACCGGTGACACGCTCTACGGGCTGCCCTTTGCCCGCGACATCTATACCAAGGCGGACCCGGCATTCTCCGGCCGTGTGACCGTGCCGATCCTGTGGGACAAGGAGCGCGAAACGATCGTGAGCAATGAAAGCTCAGAGATCATCCGCATGTTCAACAGCGCCTTTGATGAGATCACCGGAAACACGGACGACTATTGGCCTGCCGAATTGCGTGACGCCATCGCACCCGTCAATGACCGGATCTACGACACGCTCAACAACGGCGTTTACAAGTCCGGCTTTGCCACATCGCAACAGGCCTATGACGAAGCGGTACATGCGCTGTTCGACACCATGGACTGGCTCGAAGAGCGACTGTCCACCCGTCGCTACCTGATGGGCGGCACGCTGACCGAGGCTGACTGGCGGCTGTTCACGACGCTGGTACGCTTCGATTCCGTCTATCACCTGCATTTCAAATGCAATCGCAACCGTGTGGTGGATTACCCGAATCTCTGGGCCTACACCCGCGAGCTATACCAACGCCCCGGTGTCGCCGAGACCGTCAACATGGACCACATCGTGCGCCACTATCACTACAGCCACGAAAGCATCAATCCGCACCGGATCATCCCAATCAATCCCGTGCTCGATTTCGGGGCGCCGCACAGCCGCAATCAACTGGCCGCGTAATGTTCGACCATGGCCGCCAGATCCTCTGGCGCCGTGGTCGCAGGCAGGAACGCGCAGGCGTTGCTCGAATGATTGAAAATTGATCCGTCCGAGAAGAATGTGGTGTTGGTGACGAAAATCACCCGCGCCTCGGGTCTGCGGTAGTTGGCGAAATCCGACACGGCCAGAGCGCTTCCATATTCCAACACAAGATTAAGAACGATGATATCAGTCTCGTGCTCAGACAGATATCTCACAGCATCGGTCTGGCCGGTGGCCAGCGCAACGCTCATGCCCTGTCTTTCAAGGTGACGCCGCCATATCGCGGCCAGGTCTTGGCAGCTTTCGACAATTAACACGTTCATGATCACTCCGGATCGAGCCGATTTCTATACCATACCCTTTCACTTGGAGCCGATTGTCTTAACAAACTATTAACAAGAATGAATATGCCTTAACACATTCCGATCACACTTGATAAATGCGCGGTGATCCGCTCTTTGCTGGCGCGTATCCGCCAAAATGAGGGTAAGTTTAACTGGAGCCTTGCACATTGACTAAAGCACGAGATCACGGAGGTGGAATCGATGCGGCGGCCGCGCAATATGGCGGAGACCGCTCGGATTGGATCGACCTCTCGACCGGGATCAATCCCGTTCCCTACCCGATTCCCGACCTGCCCATGTCAAGCTGGACGGCCTTGCCGGATCAGGCGGCGGCCCAGGCCTTGACCCAGGCAGCGCGCCATTTCTGGGGCGTTCCCGAAGGCGCGGATATACTGGCCGCCCCCGGCGCCTCCGCCCTGATTGCCCAGATCCCCCGCCTTGCCAAACCTGCCCGTGTGATGATCCCCGCGCCAACCTATAATGAACACGCGGCCAGTTTTGCGGCACAGGGATGGCAGGTGACAGGCCATGCGCCCGCCGAAGCGCAGGTTCTGGTTCACCCCAACAACCCGGATGGGCGGCTCTGGTCGGCATCCGCCCTGTCGGGCGGTCTGAACATCATTGACGAGAGCTTTGGCGATATCGCACCGGATCGATCGCTGATCGCGCAAGCAGATCGACCGGGCGTTCTGATCCTCAAGAGCTTTGGCAAATTCTGGGGTCTCGCAGGCGTACGATTGGGCTTTGTCATCGGCGACCCAAAGCTGATCGCCAGGCTGCGCGACATGCTGGGCCCCTGGCCGGTTTCAGGGATCGCGCTCACCGTCGGGGCGCGCGCGTTGCAAGATACACAATGGGCTGCTCAAACGCGCCAGCGGCTTACAAATGACGCGCACCAACTGGATGCACTGCTAAGCGGCCATGGCGCTACAGTCGTCGGCGGCACGACGCTGTTCCGCCTCTATGACGTTGACGATGCGCAACTCTGGCAACACCGCCTCGCACAACACCACATCTGGAGCCGCACCTTTCCTTACGCTTCAAACTGGCTTCGCCTTGGCCTGCCCGGCCCGCAGGATTGGACAAGGCTGGAGGCGGCCCTTTGAGCACACCCGTTTTGCTCGTCCTTGCGTTGATCCTCGACGCAATCGCGGGCGAGCCGCGCTGGCTGTGGTCCCGCGTTCCGCATCCGGCTGTGCTCATGGGCAGGGCGGTCGGAGCCTTGGACAAATCGTGGAACGGCACCAATGGCACCAAGCTGCACGGCTGCATCGCCATCGCCATACTGGTCATAGGCGCAGGCGCCATCGGATGGGCCATCAGCGTTTTGGGACCGGTGGCCACGACCCTCGGAGCGGCCATCCTGCTGGCCCAAAAATCACTGGTCGAACATGTCAGGGCCGTGAGTGAAGGCCTCGCACAATCTGAAGAAGCCGGGCGCAAGGCGGTCGCAATGATCGTCAGCCGCGACGTCAGCCAGTCCAGCGCCTCGGACACCGCACGTGCCGCAATCGAAAGCCTGTCGGAGAATTTCAGCGACGGCGTCATTGCGCCCGCCTTCTGGTTTCTGATCGCAGGGTTGCCGGGGATCATGATCTACAAGGTCGTGAACACCGCCGACAGCATGATCGGATACCTCACCCCGCGCCATGCGCAGTTTGGGTGGGCCGCTGCCCGCCTCGATGATGTCCTCAACTGGATACCCGCCCGGATCACAGCCGTGTTGATCGCGCTGGTCGGGCAAAGCCTGTCGCAGTGGAGCGCCATCACTCGGGATGCCGCACACCACCGCTCGCCCAACGCAGGCTGGCCCGAGGCCGCCATGGCACGCGCCCTGTCCATCGCGCTGGCCGGGCCACGCAGCTATCACGGCACGATACAGGACTTGGCCTGGGTCAATGGAACAGGACGGCGCGACCTCACACCGGTCGATATTGACGCTGCAATAACTATAACATGGAAAGCATGGGGCATCGCGATTCTCGTCACCGCATCCATCGGAGGAATTTCATGGGCCTTTTGAAACAGATCAGCCTGATATGCGCCCTTGGGCTATTGCCGCTTGGCGCTCATGCCCAATGCGGCGGTTCATTCAACGCGTTCAAGGCGGGTCTGCAATCCGAAGCCGTGGCCCGCGGGATCGATCCGAAAACTGCCGATGCGTTCTTGTCCGGCGTCCGTCAGGACCCGGCCGTGCTCAAAGCCGATCGGGCGCAAGGGGTTTTCCAGCGGCCCTTCATCGACTTCTCGCGCCGTCTGATCTCTCAAAACCGGATCGACACGGGCCGGGCCAAGGCCCGCCAATATGCGTCTGTCTTTGATCAGGTCGAACAACGTTATGGCGTCGATCGACATGTCCTTCTGGCCTTCTGGGCGTTCGAGACGGATTACGGCGCGTTTCAAGGCAATTTCAACACCGCCAACGCTTTGGTGACCCTCGCCCATGATTGCCGCCGCCCGGACCTCTTCCGCCCTCAGGCCCTCGCCGCAATCGAGCTTTACGCCCAAGGCGGGTTTGACCCACGCACCACCACGGGTGCCTGGGCAGGCGAAATTGGCATGGTGCAGATGTTGCCCCAGGATATCCTGACCAATGGTGTTGACGGCGACGGCGACGGTGCGGTGCGGCTCAAGACCTCCGCCCCGGATGCGTTGATGTCGGGCGGCAAGATGCTGCAACACCTTGGTTGGCGCGCAAATGAGCCATGGCTGCAAGAGGTCACAGTCCCCGCCAATATAGATTGGAGCCTGAGCGGCGTGGGAACCACCAAGTCGCCCGCGGAATGGCAGGCCATGGGTATTGAGGCGCGACAAGGCCCGTTGGCGGACCTGCCCGCCTCTCTGATCCTGCCGCAAGGGCACAAAGGGCCAGCCTTTCTCGCCTACCCGAATTTCAACGTATATTTCGATTGGAATCAATCCTTTACCTACGTTCTGACCGCCGCCTATTTCGCCACGCGTCTGGCCGGAGCGCAGATTTATGATGCAGGCACCCCCGACATGGGCCTCGGAGCCGATCAGATGAAGCAATTGCAGCGCAAACTGCAGGCGCGCGGCTACGACGTGGGCAACATCGACGGCATCCTCGGTGCGGGCACGCGCAGCGCCGTTCAGGCGGAGCAAATCCGACTTGGGCTGCCTGCCGATGCGTGGCCAACGCCCGCATTGCTCAACCAACTGTAGAGCAAGCGCGCGGCGCGGCTGGCATTGCGATCACGTTCGATCTGCAAGCGTCAAATGTCGCGACAGGGCCGGATCATCGGATACCAGATAGTAGTCCCTTCAAAATCACCCACGCTGAGAACACCGCCATGTTCGAATTTGAGTGCTGCGCAGGGGGCGACATACTGGTGATGCTCAACCGCAAACGCCTTAGGCGTATCCAGAATCCACTGAACGGTCGGATCGTCCGCAAAGCCGCGATCCATGACGTGCTGTACTTTTTGCAAGCCGTTCCGTGACACCACCAAACCGGAGCCCGGAGTCAATCGGCCTTCAGATGCCATATCGGCAGAGCGCGTTTGCGCAAATGTACACTTCAGCCCCTGTGCTGCTCAGGGTCGAGCGTACCGAGAGCGATGGCAGTCTCACGCTGGGCGGATTGAACGGTGGTTGTTTTGACGACCCGGCGCATATGGGCTTTTAGCGATCCGTGCCGGTCATGCGACCAGCTTTTCGGCCTTCTTGAGGTCCACCGACACCAACTGGCTCACGCCCTGCTCCGCCATGGTCACTCCAAACAACCGATCCATCCGCGCCATGGTCACCGCATGGTGGGTGATGATGAGGAAACGGGTATCCGTGCGGCGACACATTTCGTCCAGCAGATCACAAAAGCGGGTGACGTTGGCATCATCCAGCGGCGCATCGACCTCATCCAGCACACAGATGGGCGCAGGATTGGCCAAGAACACCGCGAAGATCAGCGCCATCGCCGTCAGGGTCTGTTCGCCCCCCGACAAGAGGCTCAGCGTCGACAGCTTCTTGCCCGGCGGTTGGCACATGATCTCAAGGCCGGCCTCCAGCGGATCATCGCTTTCGACCATGACCAGATTGGCCTCACCGCCACCAAAAAGGTGGGTAAAGAGCAAGGAGAAGTTCGAATTGACCTGTTCAAAGGCGGTCAGCAAACGCTCGCGCCCTTCCCGGTTCAGGCTCGCAATTCCGTGGCGCAGGGTCTTGATCGCCTCCTCAAGGTCGGCCTTTTCGGTGATCAGCGCGTCATGGTCGACCTGGACTTCCTTGGCGTCTTCTTCGGCGCGCAGGTTCACGGCTCCCAACGCATCCCGCTGGCGTTTCAGGCGATTGACATCCGCTTCCAACGCCTCGGCCTTGGGCATTGCATCCGGTGTCACATCCAACGCCGTGAGCAACTGGTTCGGCGTCATCTGATGTTCTTCCGCGATCCGTTCAGCGGCAGCGGCCACCGTCTCGTGCGCTGCCTCCAGCCGGGCTTCGGATCGGGCGCGCGCTTCACGGGCCTCCGAGGCCAGACGTTCCGCTTCACGCTCGGCCAGCGCTGCATCGCGCAACGCCCCTTCTCCTTCTGACAGCGCGTTGGCGGCCTGCGCCTTTCGGGCGTCCGCTCTCAAAATCTCCTGAGCCAGCGCGTCACGTTTGGCCGCCAGCTCAACCGGGGCGGCCTGAGCCAAGGCCAGTTCAGCTTCGGACCCTTCCTTGCGTTCCGACAATTCGGCGGTGCGCTTTTCGGCGGTCTCAAGCCGATGTTTCCAGCCGCTGACCTCTTTGGTAATTTCTTGCGCACGCTTGGTCCGGGCCTCGCCGGTGCGGCGCAGGTCATCATGGGCCGAGCGGCGGGTCATCATCGTGATCCGCGCCGCTTCAACCGTCATGCGCAGATCTTCGATATCGGCGCGCGCGGCCTCCAGATCCGGCAGTTCGGCCAGGGCACTTTCCGCTTCGGCCACACGCACACGCGCCGCCATCGCATCCTCTTCGTGGCGCGCAACAGCCAGACCAAGGGATTCCAACCGTCCCTCGGCCAGATTGCGATCGGCCTCCGCACGGCTCAACGCACGCGCGGCATCCGCAACCAGCCTATCCGCCTCGCGCCGTGCGAGACGCGCCTGTTTGTCGGCCTCGGCCAACTCTGACATGCGCGCAGTCAGGGTCTCATGGGCCTGCCGCGCACCATCGGCCCGGGCCGTCGCGCGCTCTAGCGATTGCTTGAGTTCTTCCAACCTGTTGAGCTGTTGCAGACGCAATGCCGCCGCACTTGGCGCATCTTCCGCCCAGGCGCGAAACCCGTCCCAACGCCACAAATCGCCCTCGGGCGACACCAAACGCTGGCCGGGTTGCAACAACGGTTGCAGGCGCTGTGCATCATCCGGATCGACCAGGCCAATCTGGCTCATCCGGCGGACCAGCACATCGGGCACCGACACATGCAGCGTCAGCGGGGTCACCCCTTTGGGCAGCGGCTGGTGCGCATCATAGGGGCGCAGCACCGCCCAGCCGGACGGTCCGTCCTCGCCCACTTCCGGCGCACGCAAATCATCCGCGAGCGCGGCGCCTAAGGCCTTTTCAAACCCCTGCTGAACCTGCAGGCGGTCCAATATCTGACCCCCTTCTGCCGTGTCGCGTTCGACCAATTTGGCCAGCGCTCCGGCTTCGGCACGCAAAGCGTTCATCTCACCCTCGGCCTCGGACCGTTCGGCACGGGCATCCGCCTCGCGGGCCTGCGTTTCGGCCCGCGCCTCCTCAGCAGACAGCAAGGTTGCATCGGCTTTCATGGCGGTCGCCTCGGCCTCGGCTTCTGCCTTGCGCGCCGCTTCGAAATCCAGTCCCGCCTTGTCGAGCGCCGCCTGACTGGCAGCAACGGCGGCGCGGGCCTTGTCGGCTTCACCCTCGGACTTCGCCTCGATCTTGCGATTGTCTTCGAGCAGGCGTTGCGCCGATCCATGCCGGGCCGCCAGCCGCGCGACATCTTCGGTTTTTTCGGACTGGTCCGCTTCGCGCGTCTGCAAGACCTGCCCTGCCTCGCGCGCTGCTTCTGCCGCATCCGCCAAATGCTCAGCGTGGCCTTCGCTGGCCTTTGCGATCTCGGCCGCTTCCCACTCAAGGCGCTCGATCGTCTCGCCCGCATCCCGGTTCAACCCGCCTTCGCGATCAATGTCCCGGGCCAGTTGGGTGATGCGTTGGGTCAGGGTCTCGATCGTGCGCGCGGCCTGCGCTTCCTGATCGCTGAGCGTATCACGCTGCACCGTCAAACGCTGCAAGACCGCCGCCGCAATAGCGTCCTCTTCGCGCAAGGCGGGCAACGCCGCCTCTGCCGCTTCGCGGGCCTTGGACGACACCCGCACCGCCCCCTCCGCTTGCGCCGTGGTGGTCGTGCGCGCACGCAACTCCTCATCTGCCGCAGCCCGCGCGGTATCAGCCTCGCGCCAGCGGCGATACAACAACTGACCTTCCGCACTGCGCAGGCTTTCCCCGATCTCGCGATACCGTGCAGCCTGCCGAGCCTGCCGGGCCAGTTGTGCCAGTTGCGCCGCCAACTGCTCGATGACGTCATCGACACGGGAGAGGTTTTGCTCCGCCCCGTTCAGCTTCAACTCCGCCTCATGACGGCGCTGATAGAGGCCCGAAATACCCGCCGCTTCTTCCAGAATACGGCGACGGTTCTTGGGTTTGGCGTTGATCAGTTCCGCGATCTGGCCTTGCCGCACGAGCGCCGGGCTGTGCGCACCCGTTGAGGCATCCGCAAAGAGCATCTGCACATCGCGTGCGCGCACATCTTTTCCGTTGGTCTTGTAGGCACTGCCGACATCGCGCGTGATGCGGCGCACGATATCCAACGTATCAAGGTCGTTGAAACCCGCCGGGGCCAAACGTTCGGAATTGTCCAGATGGAGGCTGACCTCTGCAAAGTTACGCGCCGGACGGGTGGCGGCCCCGGCAAAGATCACATCCTCCATCCCACCGCCACGCATCGCGGTCGGACGATTTTCCCCCATTACCCAGCGCAGCGCCTCAAGCAGGTTCGACTTGCCGCACCCGTTCGGGCCGACGACACCGGTCAGGCCGTCCGCAATGATCAGATCCGTCGGATCAACGAAAGATTTGAAGCCTGTCAGTCTGAGTTTTGAAAAGCGCAATTGCCGCCGTCCCGGTCTGCCTTGGTTGGACGCGATTTTGAACGCTGCAAAGCTGCGCTGTCAACGGATGACCCCCACAAACAGGGGCTACAAACGGCTTATCCACAAGATATTGCGGTTTTTCGCCGATTTATCGCCTCACACGGGCGCGCAATCCAGATCCAGAACCACCTCATTCGTCGCCGGGCTAATGTAGCGGTCGATCGAGAAACACTCGTATTCACCTTGCGGCTGCAACTGATCAATGTCCGAAGGAGTTCCGCCGCAATCGAGAATACCCAGGGCGACGGCCTGATCCCCACGCACTTCCTTGACCGTGCATCCACTCACCAACTGCATCGCCTTTCCAGCTCTGCTTTGGACAGGGCCAAAGCGGGGCGCGTATTCCATGTTGGTGCGGATCGCCTCGGCCAAACGTCCGTTGACGCGCACATCGAAAGTTGACCCGTCTATGGTCACCGTCGTGGCGGGCAAACCGCGAAAGCGAGGGCCGGCCGTGTTGCATGCCGCAAGAACCGTCAAAAAAAGAAGCATGATCCGCATGCACCTCAGATGACATCAACTCGTTAACACAGAATTAACCATGGCGGACGATGCGTCCGCCTTACGGGCAATATTGCACCGGCTCTCCATTGGTCATATGATTTTACCAATTCAAACAGGAGCAAGAATGCCGTTCCGCCCCGTTCACCCTGAAAAACTATCCACCGCCGTTGTGCGTCAGATCGAGCAGTTGATCCTGCGTGGCATCTTGCGGCCGGGAGAGCGTTTGCCGTCAGAGCGCGAACTGGCAGAGCGGATGGGTGTGTCACGCCCATCGTTGCGCGACGCCATCGGTGTGTTGCAAGACACGGGCCTGCTCACTGCACGGCCAGGCGCCGGGATATATGTGGCGGATGTGCTGGGCTCTGCCTTCGCCCCCGCGCTGACACAACTTTTTGCCCGCCATGACGAAGCGGTTTTTGATTACCTCAGTTTCCGGCGCGACATGGAAGGGCTCGCCGCCGAACGCGCCGCGCGGCTGGCCTCCGACACCGACCTCGCCGTTGTTCAGGCCGTCTTTGCCAAGATGGAAGGCGCTCACCCCAAGCGAAATTCCGACGAAGAGGCCAAGCTCGACGCGCAATTCCACATGGCAATCATTGAGGCCAGCCATAACGTCGTCATGCTTCACATGATGCGGTCCATGTACGAATTGCTCCGGGAAGGCGTGTTCTACAATCGTCAGGTCATGTTCAAACAACGCACGACCCGAGAGGCCCTGCTAGACCAACACCGTGCCATCAACGACGCTCTGCAGGACCGTGATCCGCGCGCTGCCCGCGCCGCGGTACACGCCCATCTGGATTACGTCGAACGGGCGCTGCGTGACCAGATAACTGCCGAACAGAACGAAAATATTGCCCTGCAACGCCTGGACCACGAAACGGCCAACTGACGTTGCCCTTTTCTTTAGGCCCTAAATATCCCGGGGAGTCCGCCGGACGGGGCAGAGCCCTTCATATTCGGCGTGCGGCGTAGCCGCGCCTTTGGGCAAAAAAAATCCCGGCGAAAAAGCCGGGACTTTTCAACTCTGAGTTCGCCCAAAATCAGTGTAGCTTGGCGTCGACCTGCGCAATTGCGTCATCAATCAACGCATTCCCGTCCGCTGCCGTCATCTGTTTTGCAATGACGTCGCGTGCCGCCATGATGGCGATGTTTGCCGCCATATCGCGCACCTCTTTGACAGCGCCGGCCTGCGCCGATGCAATCTGGTCTTCCGCAGTGGCGACGCGGCGTTCGATCGACTTCGCCAGTTCCACGCGTGCCTGATCTGCGGCAGCTTCAGCATCCGCCTTGGCCTGTGCAACGATCCGATCCGACTGGGCCTGCACTTCCTTGTGCTTGCGCTCGTATGAGGCCAGAAGGGTTTGCGCCTCTTCGCGCAGCGCGCGCGCTTCATCCAGTTCGGATTGGATGCCTGTTGACCGATCATCCAACATCTTGGACAGCATGCCCGGCACTTTGAAATAGGCCAGGACGCCGAGGAAGATGATGAAAGATATCAGCACCACGAAGTCCGTGTTCGCAAAGCTGAAGAATGGACCTGTGGCCGCCAGGCCCGGGCTTGCGGAAAGCGTAATGACGCCTGCACCTATAAGGGTTTGCTTCAACATCTGAGTTACCCTTTCATCCGGTCAGAGACCGCAGTGTCGATCGTGCTTTGATCTGCTTTGCCGCCCATCACGGCCACGATTTCCATTGCTGTATCCTTGGCGACTTCTGCAACGGCCTCCATGGCACCCTCGCGAATTTCGGCAATAGCCTTTTCGCTCTCTGCCGTTCTTGCGGCAATCTCGGCGTCTGCCTTGGCGATGGCGACGTTCAGGTCTGCCTGAATGGTTGCCTTTGTCTCTGCCGAAATGCGTTGTGCTTCGGCACGGGCATCAGCCAGGGCCTTGTCATAGGCCGCTTCGGCGTCATGTGCCTTGGCCTTCAGATCCTCGGCCGCCGCAATGTCGTTTGTTATCGTCCCCTGCCGCTCGGCAAGGATGGCTGCAATACGCGGCAACGCGACACGCGAGAGCACGAAGTAAATCACGACCAGCGTGATCAGCAGCCAGAAAACCTGGTTGTCGAATGTGCCGATGTCGAGTTGCGGCATCCCCGGAGGGGCGCCAAGTGCAACTTCGCCTGCGGCGTTTGTTGTATCTGCCATGTCGGTCGTTCCCCTGAACTGGCCCCTGTTTCAGGACCCAAATGCGAGCCGTTACATCGGGCAGCATACGCGATGCATGCTGCCCGACCGTAAGGAATGCGGTCAGAGTGTCTTAGACAGCGAACATCAGCAGCAGAGCGACGAGGAACGAGAAGATCCCCAGGGCTTCTGCAAAGGCGATGCCGATGAACAGAGTTGCAGTTTGACCTGCCGCGGCGGATGGGTTGCGCAGAGCGCCCGCCAGGAAGTTGCCAGCCACGTGGCCCACACCGATAGCAGCGGCACCCGAACCGATGGCTGCCAGGCCTGCGCCGATGAATTGACCCAATTGTGCGATATCGCCTTCCATGTCTTTTCTCCTTACGATGGAATGAAGTGATTTCTGTAAGGCGGACGCATCGTCCGCCCAGTTGTTAGTGATGCGGGTGCAATGCATCCTTGAGATACACGCATGTCAGAATGGTAAAGACGTAAGCCTGGATGAAGGACACCAGCACTTCGAGGGCGTATACCGCCACGACACCGAGGATCGACACCGGAACGATGATCAGAGCCATGCCGCCGGTCACCTGCGCAAAGCCCGCGAACACTTTGAGAACCGCGTGGCCCGCCATCATGTTACCCGCCAAACGAATGGAGTGGCTGACGGGGCGCACGAAATACGAGATCAGCTCGATCAACGCCAGGATAGGCCGCAGAGCGAGCGGTGCGCTGGACACCCAGAATAGGCTCAGGAACGAAACACCGTTCTTGACGAAACCCAGGATGGTCACTGCAAAAAACACACCGAAACCCATGACCGCCGTCACCGCGATATGCGATGTGGTGGTGAAGGCCATCGGGATAAGGCCGAGGAAGTTGGCGCACAAAATGAAGATGAACAGCGTCATGATATACGGGAAATACTTGATCCCGTCCTTGCCCGTGACATCTTCAACCATCTTGTAGACAAAGCCATATGCCAGTTCGGCAACCGACTGACCGCGGGACGGTACAACCGCGCGCTTGGACGTTGTCAGCACCAGCAACCCAATGGTCGCCAATACAGCCAGCGCCAGCCACAACGTTACGTTGGTGATCGTGTACATGTGCACCGGATCGCCGATTTCACCAAACAAAGGTTTGACGATGAACTGATCCATCGGGTGAAATTCAAGGCCGCCGCCGCTATGTGCTTCATCTGCCATCTGGCTCTCTCCGTCTCACCTCACCCTGATGGGTGGCTGTTGTCTTCGGCCTTATCGGCCTCTTGTCGGGCCTGAACCTCTTGCGCACTACGCATCATCGTTTTGACGCCGGCCGCAAAGCCCAGAAATATAAACACGATCATGAACCACGGAGAGGTGCCAAACAGCGCGTCCAACCCGTAACCCATCCCAAATCCGATCCCCAGACCGGCCACCAGTTCAATCACCATGCGCCAGGCCAGTTGTGCCTGAGAGTGATGATCCGGTGCGCTTGGCTTTGGCGTATGCACCTCCTTGACAGCTTTGATCCGGTCGCCGAGCGCGTCCAGTCGTGCTTTGTCATCGGGGTCGGTCATGCACCTTGTCCCTGCCACTTGGCTTGCATGTTGAATATGTTGACGACAGCCGTGAGTCAACGCAGTGCAGCTGATGTCCGATAATCATCTAATGGACTGTTTTTATTTCTGTTTTCAGAACCAAAGATAGGAGCGGCAGTGCGTCGCACCCAAGGGTTTGGCGGAAAAGCATCCCTTATGCATATTCAACCATATGGTTGAGCTTGCACCCAAGGACCGAACGACCAAGGCCAACCGCGCCACCTGTGCACACGTCAAGACGCGTCGACGAAAAGACGGGTACAAAGGCCGATGCCGGAAAATCCTTAAATGTGCGTCGCGCTTGACCGCACGCCATCCGGCTCATACGGGATAGATATGTCTACGGATCTCGACATTGTCTTCTCCGCGCTGGCCGATCCGACCCGTCGGGCCATCCTCTCCATGCTGCTCGAGGATGACATGGCCGTCACGGACGTGGCGGAACCGTTCGAGATGTCGCTGGCCGCCATCTCGAAACACCTGTCCATCCTGACGCGCGCGGGACTGATCCAGCAGGAAAAGCGGGGCCGCGTGAAATGGTGCAAGCTGCAACCGGACGCCCTGCGCAGCGCGTCGGTCTGGATGCAGGGCTTTGGTCAGTTCGAGCCCGTCCATCTGGACGCCTTCGAACGGTTCCTCGCCGCCGAATTCCATGATGACCAGGCATAGGCCGTTCTTGTTGCACGCCCGGCTTCTCAAACGCATCCGCACCCCATGACCGATGACAATGCGCCTGATCCGTTGCCCGAACCGCGCATACGTGTGGTGCGCAAGGCTGTCGTTGTACCCCATACCGGGCAAAGCGATGTAGCCCATGGCGTCTTTGATGCGAAAGGCGCCTTTGCGCCCATGTCGATGGCGCGTCTGTCCAAAGGCAGGATGAGTGGCGTACCCGAGTGGTCCCCGCCCACAGCGCGGCTGCACGGCACGTACCTCTATGCGGGCTTTGGGCACCGTCATTTTGGACACTTCATGCTCGAGGGACTGGTCCGCCTGTGGGCGCTGGACCATGTGAAAGAGCCTGTGGACGGCCTTGTTCTGCCGGCCCGCCAGAAGATGCCCATCGAAGCGTCCCTTGAGCGTGCCTTGGGCTCGGTCGTGGCACTCTTCGGGGACGGCCTGCCACCGCATGTGATCCGCGAGCCCACCCGGATTGATCGCCTGATCCTGCCAAGCGCCGGTTTCGGACACGATACAGGTCTGACAGGAACCCCGGCCTTTCGCACCTATATCGCCAAACGCGTCGCGGCCATTCCCGCCGATGGTGCCGATAAGCTTTACCTGACCCGGACGCGGCTGGGATATCCCGAACAGCGCGTCGACCGCGAGGCCGAGATCGAGGCGATGATGCGGGACGCGGGCTATTTCATCTTCTCCCCCGAGCGCTACCCGATCGAAACGCAGATCGCCATGATCAAGGATGCAAGGCAAATCGTGGGCGCGGACGGATCCGCTTTTCACATCGTGCCCTTCGCCATGCGCAAGGACGCCGCTGCCGCAATCTTTCTGCGGCGCAATCGCCCCGAGATGCTGGCCCGCCTGAGTACGCAAATGCAGGCCTTTTGCGGGATCACACCAACCCTGATCGATGCGCGCCAACGCCCGCTCCCAAGGACCACGCCCGCCCCGATCGACCTGAACCACTTGCGTCAGGCCCTGCGGGATGCCGGGTTCCTCTGAGGCTGATCCTCGTCCCGCAAGAGCAGACCCAGCGCAACGATCGTCAGAGCGACGCCGACCCAGACCAGCGCGGCAGGCACGCCATTGCCCAGCGCGATTTCCCAGCCGATGACCCAGCTGGGTGTCAGGTAGGTATAGGCCATCACCTTGGCCGAGGGCAGGCGCATCGTCGCAAATTGCAGCAGAACAAATGTCGTGGCACTGGCAAAAACCGATACATAGAGCAACGCAATCCAGACGATCCCGGGCAGCATCGCCCAAGGCGTCGCAACAAGGTCGGACCAGCCATAGATCGTCAGCAGGATCGCGCCGGCCACCAGCACCCCAAAGGTGAACACGATCACCGGCTCGCCCCGGTTCAACTTGCGCACGAGGGGCGTATAGAGCGCATGGCTAACGCAGCCGATGAAATAGATGAACTCGCCCCGCCCCACATCCAGCGCCAGCAGGGCCGCAAAATCCGCGCGAAAGATCACCCACAGCGCCCCCATGGCACCGATCACCAGCGCCAGCGCCATGCGGCCCGTCGTGACCTGGCGCAGCAGGATCCAGCCAAACAGTCCCGCCATGACCGGCGTGAGGGTAAAGACGGCCGCCGCACTGACGGGTGGTGCCGTCTTGAGCCCTTCGAACATCAGGACAAAGTAGGTCGCAAACAGACCGCCCAGAACCAAATAGCGCCACGGCGCGCGCGCAGCGGGCCGGACCTGCCTGCCTGTCACCAGGATGACGGCCCCGATGATCCCGGCAGCGATCCAGAACCGCACCGCATTGAGCGCCGCGGGCGCGATGTCGTTGGCGGCCATGGACCCCAGCGAAAAGGATCCCGCCACGAGAGCGGAAAACAACAGCATCGCCGCGTGTCCCTGACGTGCGGGGCTCACAGCACCTGCCAGTCTTTGGAGCGCTCCTTGAGGAACGTCAGAAAGGCCTGCACCTTGTTCGTCCGGTGCAAATCGACATGGGTGACCAGCCACAAGGGCGAAGACCAGTCTTCGCGGGGCGGCATGATCTCGACCAGGTCGGGGTTCGCGCGGGCTTCCATGATCGGCATGAACCCGATGCCCGCCCCCGCCACCACCGCTTGCTCCAATGCGCGCACGTCGGTGGAGCGGAAGGTGATACACTCCTTGTCGACCACTTCACGCAGCCAGCGATGAAACGGCGCGCGCGACTCGTCGCTGTCATGGCTCACGAAACGATGGCCGCTGCAACCTTCGACGGTCTCCGGCACACCATGACGCTCAATGTAGCCTTGCGTCGCAAAAAGCCCCATGGACTGTCTCACGAAGGGCTGCACCACGTTGTCCGGCTGATCCGGTGCCGTGCCTGCACGAATGGCCACATGCGCCTCGCCATATTCCAGCTGGAACAGGCGATCCCCCGTCAGATAGCGCACGACGACATCCGGGTGTTGCTGCTGAAATTCCGTCAGAACGGGTGCCATCCGTGGCGCGAGCCCGATCAGCGACGTCACGACCAACTCACCGGAAACCGTGGTGCCGCGCCCCTTGATGCGCCCCGACAACTGGCTGAACTGGTCGTCGGTCGCCTGCGCCACGCGAAACAGGTCATCGCCCGCCTCGGTCGGCGTATAGCCGCGCGCATGCCGCTGAAACAGCTTCACGCCCAGCCTGCCCTCCAGTGCATCAATGTGGCGGATCACCGTCGCATGATGAACCCCCAGCACATCCGCCGCGCCGCTGACCGTGCCCATGCGGGCAACCTGATAGGCTGTCTTGATTTCATCCCAGTTTTCCACGCCGCGCCCTTATGTGCAAATCCAAACATGTTCTGTTGAGTTTCGGGAATTGCGTTCAAATTTGAAAGGGTCAAATATCACACATCGAACGCTCATTCCCGAAAAGGATTTCAACATGACCATTCTCCACATTGACAGCTCCGCCCGCTTGCAGGGTTCCGTCACCCGTGACCTGACCGGACGGATCGTGGCCAAACTTGGCGGCGACGTGATCCGGCGCGATCTGGCCGAGGCCCTGCCCCAGATCAACGAAACCTGGGTCAATGCAAACTTCACTCCGGCGGATCAGCGCAACGCAGTGCAAGCCGACACATTGGCCCTGTCGGACACACTGGTCGCTGAGCTCAAAGCCGCAGATACCATCGTCATCGGCGCGCCGGTCTACAACTTTGGCGTGCCCGCAGCGCTCAAAGCCTGGATTGATCTGGTCGCCCGCGCCGGCCTGACCTTTCAATACACCGAGAACGGACCCCAAGGATTGCTGGACGGCAAGCGCGCGATCATCGCAGTGGCGACCGGCGGTATGCCCGTCGGCAGCGAAGCAGACTATGCCACGGGCTATCTGCGTCACGTGCTGGGCTTCATCGGTATTCAGGATGTGCAGATCATTTCTGCCGACCGGGTGATGGCCAACGGTCCCGAAGCCATTGCCGACGCCAAGGCGGAAATCGACGATCTGGCCGCCTGACGGGCCGACCTTGCTCCCAAAACTGCAATCTCCCTCCGGTTCATGCGCGCCGGAGGGAACCTTTCCGCACCCGAGAGCCCTCTGACATCCGCCCGGCTGGACGCCAACGGAACCGGTTGTCTAAGATCACCCCATGACCGTTCTGCGCAACCTGCCCAGCCAGTTGATCCTGGCCCATGCCCCTTGGGTTCTGGGCGGCGGGCTGATCGTGTGTATCGTGGCCTGCGCCGCCGCCGGACTGACCTTGCTGTTCAGCGGGGAAACGACCGGGCTGTTGACCCTGTTTCTCGGCACCTGCGTGCCGCTCGCGATCTTCGCCCAGTCGATCAAACGCGACCAGGTGATTTTTGACGCGGTCTCCGGCACGGTAACGCTGCAACGGCGGACGCTCTTCCGCTACGCCCGCTGCACGCTCCCGCTGAACGATGTCCGCCGGGTCGAGGTCGAGGATTTCGGCGAAACCCATCGCCCGACACTGACCTTCCACTCACCGACGGCCCCCTATCCTCTGGTCGAAGCCTACACCTCCGGCAACGGTCCGCGTCAGGCCGCTGACATCATCAACACATGGCTGCACGACGCGCGACCCAACGACCGCAAAGGCGCCTGAAGACAAGGTCACGGGTGCCAATTCCCTCGCGGAGCAAGCCACCCAAGAAAGCCTCCGTCTTGGTTGCCCCCGAATCAGGGAACGGAAACGCCAAGTTGCGCGGTGTCAGGAGTTTGGTTATCAATCCAAAGGACATATGCTCTCACACAGGAACTGGCCATGACGCTGCGTGCCACGATCACACTTCTTGCAATCACACTCGCGTTCCTAGGAACGGCATTTCCGGTGCTGGCGCACGCAGGCGACGGATATGGCGGTGGTTTCATCACAGGGTTCACGCATCCAATTCTGGGCTGGGATCACGTCGCGGCCATGGTGGCCGTTGGCCTGTTGGGGGCATTTCTTGGCGCGCCTTCCATCTGGATTTTGCCCGTGGTGTTCCCTTTGGTCATGGCGTTGGGTGCGGTGGTCGGCATTCTCGGCATTCCCGTCCCGGCGGTTGAAACGGGCATTGCGCTGTCCGCTGTGGTCCTCGGCTTGATGATCGCCTTCGCCCTGAAACCGCCGATTTGGGTTTCGGCCGCCATCGTCGGGGCGTTTGCTGTGTTTCACGGATATGCTCACGGCACCGAACTTCCCGCCACCGTCAATGCCTTTGCCTATGCGGTTGGTTTTGTGATTGCGACGGGGATGCTTCATCTGATCGGCATCGCGTTCGGCATTCTCGTCAAATGGCCTGCGGGACGGGTTGCCGTGCGGGGCGCGGGTGGTCTGATTTCTCTGGCTGGAGTGGCGTTTCTTACCGGAATGGCCTGAACATGCCCAAAACCTGGGGGCTTGCCGGGTGCCTCGTTGTTGCAGGCGCCGGACCGGTTATGGCTCACAGTCCTGTCCCGGGAATAGAAGGGTTCTACGTTGGCCTTCTGCACCCGTTCTCGACGCCGTCCCAAGCGGTCCTGATGATCGGCCTGGGATTGCTGGTCGGAGCGTTTGATGTCGTCAAGGTGCGCTGGTTGCTGGGCAGTTTTCTGGTGGCCAGCACTGCGGGCCTGATCGCAGGCTTTGGCACCGCTGAGATTGATGCAACCATGTTCGCGGCGGCGTTCGTCGCCTGCGCGTTCGCGGCGCTCTTGCCGGGCAAAACGGCCCTTGCTGCACTTGGTGTTGTGGCCTTCGGAGGTCTCCTGATCGGCGCAGCCTCCATCCCGGATGACGGCCCGATGCGCGATCGCATGTTCACGATGTCCGGTTCGCTGGTCGGGGCCAACGTCGGCTTGCTCTACCTCTTCGGGATCAATCATTGGATCAGGGAACTCTACACTTGGGCTTGGGTGCCGATCGCGTTTCGGGTTGCAGCGGCCTGGGTCGGGGCAATTGCACTCGTAATGCTCGCGCTGAGCTTTGCCGAAATCGCACCTCAGGGATAAACGGCCACGACACCCGGCTGGGTCGGCGCGTAACTGCCGCTGGGCTTATCCGGAACGACGACAAATGGCCTGCCGTCAATGATTTAGCGGTCCGGGTCTGACCATTCAGAAGCAGAGACATCGCGCCTTTGCAAACGCAGAGCCAGACCCAAGGCAACCCCTAGGCCGATGGCAACAGTCAGATCGACCAGGACCGTAAGGATCAGGGTAAGGGCAAGGAGGAAGATATCAGTTTTCCGCTCCTTGAGATATCCGCGCCATTTATGCGGCTCGCTCATATTCCACGCCGTAAGGATGAGCAGGCCTGCCAGTGCAGGCATGGCGAGGTACCCGACGAGACGTGAAGCGACCAACATGACAAGCAAGATCGTCATGGCATGGACAAGTCCGGCCACCGGCGTCTTGCCGCCTGCCCGGATATTGGTCGCCGTGCGCGCGATGGCTCCGGTCGCAGGCATTCCACCAAAGAGCGACGAACCTATGTTTGCAGCCCCCTGCGCCAACAGTTCGGCATTGGGCCGATGATGCCCAGAAATCATCCGGTCGGCCACCATGGCAGACAGCAGGGATTCAACACCTGCAAGAAACGCGATAATGAGCGCCGACGGAAGGAGTTCGAAGATCCGTTCAAGACTGATGACAGGCATCGCGGGCCACGGCAGTGTGTTTGGCAAGTCACCAAACCGCGACTCGATGGTATCAACCGAAAGATCAGCAAAGGCCACGATTGCTGATGTGATGGCGACTGCAACGATCAGTCCCGGCAACTTTGGCGCTGCACGGCGAAACACTACGATCAGCACCATCGTCGCGAAGCCGATCACGGCGGAAGCCACCGAGATAGCTGGACGGGCAGCCCAAAGCACCTCGACCTTGGCAAGAAACTCGGCCGGGATTTCGGACACGGCAAGCCCGAAAAGATCGTTCAGCTGGCTTGTTGCGATGATGATAGCGATGCCGATGGTAAAACCATTGATGACCGGCTCAGGAACCAGACGAATGAGGTTTCCTGCGCGAAGATACCCGGCAAAAAGCAGGATCAGGCCCGCCATAAAAGTGGCTATGACCAAACCGTCATAGCCATGCTCTGCGATCACGCTGAAGACGACAACGATGAAGGCCCCTGTTGGTCCACCGATTTGAACCCGGCTTCCGCCCAGAAGCGAAATCAAAAAACCACCAACAATGGCAGTTACGAGGCCTTTTGCAGGATCAGCGCCAGACGCAATCGCGATGGCCAGGCTGAGCGGCAATGCGACCATGGCAACCGTTAGCCCAGCTATGACGTCCTGTAAAAAAAGAGGACGCGTATAGTTCGGCAAAGTCGTGAGAATCTTGGGCTTCATGCGCCGACACTAGTGCACCGTTCATCTGTCGTCATATTGAAAGCAGATGCTCAAATTGATTTCAGGACTGCCCGCTTCGTCCGCACAGCGAACACCCCCGCCTCCAACCCACGCTTGACTCCCCTCGTCCACACCCCTATCAGCCCACACAACACCCGGAAGCCTTTATCTTCCGGTCCCTTGGGATATGCCCGGGATCGCCCTCCGTCAGCGCGTTGCGCCCACGGAGGCGTTTTTCGTTTGGTAAATCTCCTTGGGATTTCCGCCGCCTGACCTTACCTACAGGCACAATGTCAACGGCTCTGAAAGGATGATGGCCCGTGTTTGAAAATCTCTCCGAACGCCTCTCCGGTGTCTTTGACCGGCTGACGAAACAAGGCGCACTGTCCGAGGACGACGTCAAAACCGCCCTGCGCGAGGTGCGCGTGGCCCTGCTCGAGGCCGACGTCTCGCTGCCCGTAGCGCGCGATTTCGTCAAGGCGGTACAGGAAAAGGCCACCGGTCAGGCCGTTACCAAATCGATCACCCCCGGCCAGCAGGTCGTCAAGATCGTGCACGACGCATTGATCGACACCCTGCGCGGCGAAGGCGAACCGGGGGCCCTGAAAATCGACAGCCCCCCGGCCCCGATCCTGATGGTCGGCCTGCAGGGCGGCGGTAAAACCACCACCACCGCAAAACTTGCCAAACGGCTGACCGAGCGGGACGGCAAGCGCGTGCTTATGGCCTCTCTCGACGTCAACCGCCCCGCCGCGATGGAACAGCTTGCCATCCTCGGCCTGCAAATCGGCGTCGACACTCTGCCCATCGTCAAGGGCGAGACCCCGGTTCAGATCGCCAAACGGGCCAAGACCCAAGCCAACCTGGGTGGCTATGACGTCTACATGCTCGATACCGCAGGGCGTCTCTCCATCGACGAAGAGTTGATGGCCCAGGTCGAAGCGGTCCGCGACGTCACCAACCCGCGCGAAACCATTCTGGTGGTCGATGGCCTCACAGGGCAGGACGCGGTCAACACCGCGCAGAACTTCGATGACCGCATCGGCATCTCCGGCGTCGTGCTGACCCGGATGGACGGCGACGGACGCGGCGGTGCAGCCCTGTCGATGCGCGCCGTGACCGGCAAGCCCATCAAATTCGTGGGCCTGGGCGAAAAGATGGACGCGCTCGAAACCTTCGAGCCGGACCGGATCGCGGGCCGTATCCTCGGCATGGGCGACATCGTCAGCCTTGTCGAGAAAGCCCAGGAAACCATCGAGGCCGAACAGGCCGAAAAGATGATGCGCCGCATGACCAAAGGTCAGTTCAACATGAACGACCTGCGGATGCAGCTTGAACAGATGGTCAAGATGGGCGGCATGGAAGGGATGATGGGCATGATGCCCGGCATGGGCAAAATGGCCAAGCAGGTGCAGGACGCAGGGTTCGACGACAAGGTGCTCAAGCAGCAGATCGCCATGATCCAGTCCATGACCAAGAAAGAACGCGCCGCCCCCCAGATCCTGCAAGCCAGCCGCAAAAAGCGGATCGCGCGCGGGTCGGGCATGCAGGTCTCTGACCTGAACAAGCTGCTGAAAATGCACCGGCAGATGTCGGATATGATGAAAAAGCTCGGCAAGGGCAAAGGCGGCATGCTGAAACAGGCCATGAAGGGCATGTTCGGCAAAGGCGGCATGCCCGATATGGGCAGCATGGATCAGGCCCAGCTTGAAGCAGCCGCCAAACAGATGGGCGGCAAACTGCCCGGCGGCATGCCCGGCATGGGCGGCGGCATGGGCCTGCCTCCGGGTCTTTCGGGGTTCGGCAAAAAGAAATGACGCAGGCGATCTGCCATATTCCGACGGTCACCACCGACAGTCTGGTGCTGCGGTCTGCGCAACGTGGCGACTTCGACGCGTTTGCGGCCATGCTTGCGTCGAATCGGGCCATCTACATGGGTGGACCCTATGATCGCAACGCGGCGTGGGGCCTCTTTGCAAACACCTTGACCAACTGGTCGCTGGACGGCTTTGGCGCGTGGATGATCACTGACCGCGACAGTGGCGCTTTCATGGGCGATGTCGGCGTCACCTACCCCATTCGCTTTCCCGAGCCGGAAATGGGCTGGACCCTGACGGCCGATGCCGAGGGCAAGGGATATGCCTTCGAGGCAGCCGGGGCGGCACTTGCATGGTACTGGGCCAATACCGATGCCGACAGCGTTGTCAGCTATATCGACCCCGACAACGCACGCTCCCGTGCGCTTGCCGAAAAGCTCGGTGCGACGCTCGATACATCTGCCCCCCGACCCGTCGGTGAAACGGCGGAAGAAACGATTGTCTACCGCCACCGGAGGGCTGCATGACGACGCGCTCCGAAACGATCATCCGCATCCCGACCCTGCGCACCCCAAACCTTGTTCTGCGCGCACCGGGCGCACAGGATTACGAGGCTTACGTCGCCTTTCGGGCCTCGCCCCGCTCCAGGGGGACGGGCGGGCCCTACGACCGGACGGCGTCATTTTCGCATTTTGCGGAATTGATCGGGCACTGGGTCATACGGGGCTACGGGCGTTGGGTCGTGGCCGATCCTGAAACCGACACGGCCCTTGGCATTGTCGGCCTGATGTATCCCGAAGACTGGCCCGAGGCCGAGATCGCGTGGACTGTCTTTGACAGTGCCGAAGGACGGGGCATCGCTTTTGAGGCCGCATCAGCCGCGCGCCAATATGCTTATGACGTATTGGGCTGGTCCACTGTCATCAGTTGCGTTTTGCCCGACAACACCCGTTCCATCGCGTTGGCCAAACGGATGGGGGCCACCTATGAGGCCGACTACGCTCACCCCGAAATGGGTTCCTTGGGCATCTGGCGTCACGTCGGACCGGAGGCCCTGGCATGAACCGGAGTTCCATTCCCACAATCGAAACCGGGCGCCTGATCCTGCGCGGCCCCGAGCCCGGAGACTATCCGAACTTCAAGGCGACCTTCGCGTCCTATCGGTCGCGTTTCATGGGCGGGCCGCTGAATCCCTATGAAGCGTGGATGCTCTATGCCGCCGAAATCGGGCATTGGGAAATTCGCGGTTTCGGCATGTGGATGATCCACGACAAGAGCACGGACGAAACCTACGGCATGGCCGGAGGCTGGCAGCCCGCAGGCTGGCCCGAGCGCGAGATTGCCTGGATCATCTGGCCGGACAAATCCGGCAAGGGTTACGCCCTCGAAGCGACCCATGCGGTGCGGTCGCATTATTATGCGAATGGCTGGGACAGCGCCGTCAGCTACATCGATCCCATGAACCTCGACAGCATTCGGCTGGCCGAACGGCTGGGGGCGAAAAAGGACCCGGAGGCGCAAACCATCGACGGGTCCGATGCCGTCTACCGTCACCCCGCACCTGCTGCACTCAAGGACAGCCAGTTGGCCCACGGGATCGAGATGGAAATCGACCACTATGCCGACCCGATGTTCAAACCGAAAGGATGGGCCCTTGATTAACAAAATCCTGCGACCTGCGCACGGTGCCGGTGCACAGATGGTGCACGCCCGGTGCACGCAATGTGCCCCCCTGTCACCGGGTCATTTCGACCGGATTGGAGGATGCATATGACAGATGCCGCAACCCGCGCCGCCGAGGTGCTCAAAGAGCATCGCAAGAGCATCGACCGGCTCGACGCGGTCCTCGTCTACACTTTGGGTGAGCGCTTCAAACACACCCAGGCCGTGGGGAAACTCAAGGCCACACACGACCTTCCACCGTCCGATCCCGCCCGCGAAGCGGCACAGATCGCCCGGCTCGAAGCTATGGCGAAAGAGGCCGACCTCGACCCCGAATTTGCCAGGAAGTTCCTGAACTTCATCATCGCTGAGGTTATTCAGCACCACAAGAAACACCAATCGTAAGGCGGATCCAGATCCGCCAACCCACAGAACCCAAAAGGAAAAACATCATGGCTATGAAAATTCGTCTCTCCCGTGGCGGCTCCAAGAAGCGCCCCTTCTACCGCATCGTCGCCGCCGACAGCCGCATGCCACGCGATGGCCGCTACATCGAAAAGCTGGGCACATATAACCCATTGCTGCCCAAAGACAGCGAAGACCGCGTGAAAATGGACATGGAGCGCGTGCAGTACTGGCTCGGTGAGGGCGCACAGCCCACCGACCGGATCAGCCGCATGCTCGAAGCCGCCGGCGTCACACCGAAAAAAGAGCGCGCCAACATGAAAAAAGGCGAGCCCGGCAAGAAAGCCAAGGAACGCGTCGAGGAAAAAGCCGCCAAAGCAACCGCCGCCGCCGAAGCTGCAGCAGCGCCTGCCGAAGAAGCAGCAACAGAGTAATCTGTATTTTCTTCAGACAGTTACGCCCGCCCTTGCAGTATGCAGAGGCGGGCGTTTCCGTTTCATTTGCCTGAATTTGGCCGGTGATCGTGCAACGTACACGCACCTCCGGCACGGCACAAAACAGGCTGGGAACGTCCCTACCTCAAGGTTTTGACAAACGTGACCTTGTCCTCTCCGACATCAAAAAAATCTGGTATCGTCGCAATAAGCACGTACCCGCGTGCCTTATAAAACCGGCGCGCCCGAGCTTGATCCGAAGTCTGTGTTGTATCGACCACGATCATACGGGCGTCTTTTAACGCACTCTCCATCGCGCCAATCAAAGCAGTTCCCGCCCCAGAGCCATACAGCTCGGGTGACACAGCAATCGCGCGCAAATTCCAGGCTGCATTTGTCATCGCCTCGGGCTGCGCAAAGGCAAATCCGACGACATTCTCGCCCTGTGTCGCCATGCGCCATATGTCTGGACGCTCTTCGGTCAATGCGGGAGCGATCATGCCCTCCAGCATCTCGCCGGGAAATAGGGTGGCATCTGCGATGACGGCAAGATACGGGATGTCGGACGCGCGCGCGGCGCGGGTTTTGTATAGGTTTGGCATGGCCATCCTCTTGTATATTCTGATTATTTCAGGGTGAACCGACACAAAGCCGGGCGTCTGCTGCGGGCACGCAGATCATAACCGCCAAAGCAGTTTTTTGTCCCCAAAGTGCCGCCCGATCAGGGGCAGCTGGGCATGTGCCCGATCACACCGACATAAAATCTCCACGCCGCACCCTCTGGTGCGGGTACAATGAAGTTACGTGCACATCCCTTGGCACCTCAAGTGCAGGGGTGGACAAACCCCACCCCTGTGGCCCAAATGCACCCAGTTGCATGCCTCTTGAGAATGGTCGCCATGTTTGGACTGATCCGCACCGCTGTCCTGGTCATGATCGCCTTTGTCGCGGGCCTCATGTTCGAGCGTAATCAGACGGCCGAGGCCTGCAGCGGCCAAGGCGGAACCATGCGGGACTGAGTGTGCTGGAATGAGTGATGAGAAGATTTGTGTGGGCGTGATCAGCGGCTCCTATGGCGTGAACGGCGAGTTGCGGGTGAAATCGTTTTGCGCCGTGCCCGAAGACATCGAGACCTATAGCCCTCTTACCACCGAGGACGGCAAGCGCAGCTTTGCGCTGGCCCTCGTGCGACCCATGAAAAACGGATTTGTCGCGCGGATCGCCGATGTTGCCACCAAGGAACAGGCGGACGCCTTGCGCGCCACCCAACTGTTTGCACGGCGCGCCGACCTACCCACGTTGCCCGACGATGAATACTATTACAGCGACCTGACGGGCCTTGAAGTGTTTGACACCGGCGGCACGTCTTTGGGTTATGTGAAATCGGTACAGAACCATGGCGCCGGCGATCTGTTGGAAGTCCATGTTGCCGGGGCCACTGCGACGGTTTTGCTGCCCTTTACCATGGCCGTCGTGCCGACGGTTGATCTGGCTTCGGGCCGGATTGTGGCGGACCCGCCGGAAGGGCTGTTTTGACCCATGCCACCCCGCGTTATGACTCGCGCGCAGCCTTGGCATAGCGGTCGCATACCGCCAAATCCGGCCTTGAAATCGCGATACGCATGAAACGCGTGATCCTGCATGCCGGTTTCCACAAAACTGGCACGTCTCATGTACAACGCACGCTGCGCGCCAATGCCCGCGCGCTAAGTCCCTATGTGACGCTCCGCGTCAGACGCGATATGAAAGCCTTGATGCGCGCCACACGCAGTTTTTCCTCGATGAGCGACATGGGGGCTCTGACGGCAGTGGCCACGGAATTTCGGTCATTGCTGAACGAGATCGAAGACGCCGCTTGCCTCGTGATCGCCGCCGAGGAGCTTTCTGGCCATTTGCCCGGACGGCCGCGCGTTTCCGATTACAGCGCAGCACCAATTCTGGCAGAGATCTACAGCAGCGCGATCCGCGATCGCTGGCCCCGGGCGGACGTCATATTCCACTACGGCACCCGCGCGCGTCAGGACTGGCTGCCCAGCGCCTATTGGGAGCACGTGAAATCATCCTCCATCACCATGAATCTGGAAGACTTTGTCGCCCGCTATCACACTGCGACTGACCTGGATGGCATCGCCGCACAGGTCGCGGACCTTGGGCTTGAGGTCCAGACAACGCCGCTGGAGTCCGCACGGGGGCGCTTTGGCCCAGCGGAACCGGTACTCAAACTTTGCAACTTGCCGAATGACTTGATTTTGAAGCCACAACGCCCCCATAATGAGCGACTTGCCAGTGCTGTGCTGCTTGATCTTCTGGCGGCAAATCGCGCATACCCTGACCGCGCCGCGCTCAAAGCTGCGAAAGCGGCAATCCTCGCCAAGGCAGAGACATGACACCTCCGACGAAATCCCACGGACGCAAGGCGATCCGGCCCACGTTGAAGCCCAGTTCGCTGATGGACGAAGCCCCGGACCTTGTCGGGGTCTGGCAGGCACGGATTGTAACGTTGTTTCCCGAAACCTTCCCCGGTGTGCTGGGCGCATCGCTGACGGGCAAGGCTTTGCAAGACGGGAAATGGCAGTTGCACACCCATGATTTACGGAGACACGGCGTCGGGCGGCACCGCAATGTCGATGATACACCCGCAGGCGGTGGGGCCGGTATGGTGCTGCGGGCAGATGTGGTTCACGCCGCACTCAGCGAGGCGCAAGGCAATTCGCGTGGGCGGTGGCCGATCCTGTACATGTCGCCGCGCGGGCGGCGGTTTGATCAGAGCATGGCCCGCGATCTGGCTCGCTGTGACGGCGTTACGATGCTGTGTGGCCGGTTCGAGGGGGTCGACGAGCGGGTGCTGGACCACTGGAGCGTCACGGAGGTCAGTTTGGGAGACTTCGTGATGACCGGCGGAGAGATTGCCGCCCAGGCCATGCTGGACGCGACCGTGCGACTGCTGCCAGGTGTGTTGGGAAATGCAGAAAGTGCCGTCGAGGAAAGCCATTCCAACGGCCTGCTTGAGCACCCGCAATATACCAAACCGGCGACGTGGGAGGGGCGCGATATTCCTTCCGTTCTGATGTCTGGAAACCACGGCAAGATTGCCAGGTGGCGGCAAGAGATGTCAGAGGAACTGACGCAAGCCCGGCGACCTGACCTGTGGGCAAAGCGTGAGGCGCAAGACAGGTGAGCACGCCCGTCGTGCTTCACGGCTACCACCACAGCGTCTACACTTGGATTGCGCGCATGGTGCTGGTGCAAGCTGATGTGACCTTTGACACGGTCGAGGAGAACCCGTTTGCGGACCCGCCTGTTGTGGTGCGGAAATTACACCCGTTTGGCCGCGTCCCGACGCTTGTCCACGACGATTTTGTCATCTTTGAAACGACAGCCATCTCGCGTTACATAAACCGTGAATTTGCCAACGATACATTGACGCCCGATTGCGCCAAGGCGCAGGCGCGCATGGATCAGGTGATCGCGATTACCGACAGTTATGGATACGTCCCCCTGGTGCGCCAGGTGTTTGCCCATGCGGTGTTTCGCCCCTGGGAGGGAGAGCGCGTTGACCCGGAACAAATCACGGCTGGTATCGACGCGGCGCGTCCTGTCCTCGCTGCACTTGATCGGATCGCCGCTGAGGGCCATGTGCTGAACGCCGCGACGATTACACTCGCCGACTGTCATCTGGCCCCGATGATCGGCTACTTTTTGCAAGCGGACGAAGGCAGAATAGTCATGGAGGACGTACCGGCGCTGGCGCGATGGTGGGACCTGATCGCACACACCCCGTCGCTGGTTGCCACGCAGCCGAAACGCGGCGTGCAATCCACTTGATTGCAATGAAATCCACGCCTATACACCGCTCATTCCGACTCGGGGCGACCTGATCGGTATTTTGTGTTCTATGGCGCCTTCTTCGGTGGTTCAACATGGGACATTGGATCGGAACAAGGAACGATGACCTTACCTCTGGCGGGCGCTGACGGCGGACCCGGTGAAGACCAAGAGCTCTGAGGCGTTACAAAACTTCGTGGATAAACCACGAGCATCATAGGAGAGATGGTCAATGGACCTGATCGCACAGATTGAGGCGGAACAGATTGCCGCCCTCGGGGCAGATATCCCCGATTTCAAAGCCGGTGACACCATTCGTGTCGGCTTTAAAGTGACCGAAGGCACCCGCACCCGGGTACAGAACTACGAAGGCGTCTGCATCGCGCGCAACAACGGCCACGGCATTGCCGGTTCGTTCTGCGTCCGCAAGATCTCCTTTGGGGAAGGCGTGGAACGTGTGTTCCCGCTCTATTCGACCAACATCGACAGCATCACCGTGGTGCGCCGCGGTCGCGTGCGTCGCGCCAAATTGTACTACCTGCGTGCACGTCGTGGTAAATCCGCGCGTATCGCAGAGGTTGCAAACTACAAACCCAAGTCCGAAGGAGCCAAGGCATGAAGGCCGATACGCATCCCGAATACCACATCATCAACGTCAAAATGACGGATGGAACCGTTGTGGAAATGAAGTCGACCTGGGGCAAAGAGGGCGATCAGCTTTCGCTCGACATCGATCCGTCGGTGCACCCGGCCTGGACCGGTGGAACATCGCGCCTGATGGACACTGGAGGCCGCGTGTCGAAGTTCAAGAACAAATATGCAGGTCTTGGCTTCTAAATCACACGAACCTACGCTGTACAAAAGGCCGCTCCTTGTTGGGCGGCCTTTTTGCTTTTTTATAAAAAGTGAGGGGGCCAGCCCCCTCGCCTGCGGCCTCCCCCGGAGTTTATCTGGCAAGATGAAGTCGGATCAGAATTGCCATTTAAAGGGCCCGACAGTTCCGCGCCCATAACATCACGAACTTGAGCGAAACACCCAAGAAAATTCGGATGGATTTTCTTGGGTCACACGGCTTTAACGCGGCAGTGCGGCGGCATCCCGTGCAAGTGCTTCGATCCCGGCCCAATCGCCCGCCAGCACCTTATCCTTGGGTGCAACCCAACTGCCGCCCGCGCAGATTACGGTTGGCAGGCTCAGATAGCTTTCTGCATTTTCGAGACTAACGCCGCCGGTGGGGCAAAACGAAATCTGTGGCAACGGCGCACCGATCGCCTTCAATGCAGGGGCACCACCTGAAGCCTCCGCGGGAAAAAACTTCAGCATGTCGTAGCCGCGCGCCAGAAGAGCCATCGCTTCGGTTGCCGTCGCAGCGCCGGGCAGAAGCGGGAGTTCCTCGGCTTCGCAGGCGGCAATCAATGCGTCCGTCGCGCCGGGAGAAACACCAAATTTTGCGCCCGCCTCTTTGGCATTTCTGACATCATCCGGCGTGACCAACGTGCCTGCACCAACGACACCGCCGGGAACGGCAGCCATCGCTGCGATGACTTCCAGAGCGGCGGGCGTACGCAGTGTCACCTCCAGGGCGGGCAAACCACCCGCAATCAGCGCTTCAGCCAGCGGACGCGCGTGACTCACATCATCAACGACCAGAACGGGCACAATCGGAGCCAACTCACAGATTTCGCGCGCATGTGCGGCGGCGGCTTTTGCAGTCATCATTGTCAGAAATCTCCAAATACGGTTGCACCGGTGTTGGCCGATCCCACAGCCCCACGGAACGTCGAAAACAGCTCGCGCCCGACGCCCCAGGTGTTGTTTTCAAGATTAGCGGTCGCGTGAGGGCGCTCCAAGACACCTTCGGTTATGATCTGCAATACACCAGCCTCGGCGTCCACGCGCAAGACATCACCGTCTCGCAATTGGGCAATCGGGCCCCCATCCAACGCTTCCGGGCAGACGTGTATCGCTGAAGGTACCTTGCCAGAGGCACCAGACATGCGGCCATCCGTGACCAGCGCCACCTTTTGCCCGCGCCCTTGCAAGATCCCCAAGAGTGGCGTCAGGCTATGGAGTTCTGGCATCCCGTTCGCCTTCGGTCCCTGAAAGCGGACCACGATAATCGTATCGCCGGTGAACTCGCCCGCTTTGAAAGCCGCTTTCACGGCGTCCTGATCATGGAACACACGGCAAGGCGCCTCGACCTTCCGATGTTCGGGTGCCACGGCAGAAACCTTCATCACACCCGTTCCCAGTGAGCCTATCAAACGGCTCAACCCGCCAGTGTCCTGAAAAGGGTCCGTGGCTGGGCGCAAAATACCTGTGTTGAGGCTTTCTCCGGAGCCCGGAGTCCAATTCAGCGCACCATCTACCAGCTTGGGTTCAGCCGTATAATTTTCCAGCCCGTCGCCGGCGACGGTTTTGGTATCGTCGTGCAACAGCCCGGCATTCAGCAACTGACCGATCATAAAGCCCAAACCGCCGGCGGCGTGGAACTGGTTCACGTCTGCCATTCCGTTTGGATAAACGCGGGCGATCAGCGGCGTCACTTCCGAGAGGTCACAGAAATCTTCCCAATCCAGAATGATACCGCCAGCGCGCGCCATGGCGATCAGGTGGATCAGCAGGTTGGTCGAGCCACCCGTGGCGTTCAGACCAACAATACCGTTCACAAAGGCCTTTTCATCCAGAACATCGCAAACGGGCGTGTAGTGGTTACCCAGGGCGGACAAGGACAGCGCGCGCTTGGCCCCCTCGACAGTCAAGGCGTCGCGCAAATCGGTATTCGGATTGACAAAGGATGAACCCGGCAAATGAAGTCCCATGAACTCCATCAACATCTGATTGGTGTTGGCCGTTCCATAAAACGTGCAAGTTCCGGGACCATGATAGGCAGCCATTTCGGCGGCCAGAAGCTCTTCGCGGGAGGCTTTGCCCTCGGCAAAGCGCTGGCGGACCTTGGCCTTTTCGTCATTGGGCAAACCGCTGACCATCGGCCCGGCGGGCAGGAAGACGGCAGGCAAATGGCCGAAGCTTTGGGCGGCGATGATCAGACCCGGAACGATTTTGTCGCAAACACCTAAATAGACGACCGCGTCAAAGGTATTGTGACTGAGCGCGACGCCCGTCGCGAGGGCGATCACGTCGCGGGAGAACAGACTGAGCTCCATACCCGCCTCACCCTGGGTGACTCCATCGCACATGGCAGGCACGCCGCCTGCAACTTGTGCCGTGCCGCCGGCGGCACGTATCGCATCGCGGATCAACGTGGGATAACGTTCGAACGGTTGGTGGGCGGACAGCATGTCATTATAGGCTGTCACGATCCCCAGATTTCCGACCGACGCTTCGGCCAGACGGCCCTGGTCCGGACCTGCGGCGGCAAAGGCGTGCGCCTGACCACTACATGACAAATGTGCGCGCGCCGGGCCTTGAGACTTGGCCGCTGCCATCCGGTCCAGATAGCGGCGACGGCTTGGGGCGCTGCGTTCGATAACACGCTCTGTGACGCGTTCCAGCATTGGGTGCAGAGGCATGAGCTCTCCTATCTTCTGATACGATTTGAGCGACTATAACACAGCAAGCATGATAGCGCTAACAAGAACTGAGTGCAAACGATCGCACCGAAAAGGTTTTCCAGCGCTTTTCAATGGCACGACCACAACATATAGTGCCCAAAAAAATGCATAGCGGATGTGCGGTAAGGGGACAGTCATGGCGCATATCATCGTCGTGGGCAACGAAAAGGGCGGTGCCGGCAAGTCGACGGTATCGATGCATCTGGCGACCGCCTTGGCCCGCATGGGGCATAAGGTCAGCGCGCTGGATCTGGATCTGCGCCAACGCACATTTGGGCGTTACGTCGAAAACCGAGCCAGCTTTCTGGCGCAGGCTGACCTCGATCTGCCAAGCCCGGATGTACACGACCTGCCGGAGATCGAGGCCGCGCGCCTCAAACCCGGCGAAAACATCTATGATCACAGGCTTTCGGCCGCCGTGGCCACACTGGAGTCTGACAACGACTTCATCCTGATCGACTGCCCCGGATCGCACACGCGGCTGAGTCAGGTTGCGCATTCGCTGGCGGACACGCTGATCACACCGCTGAACGACAGCTTTATCGACTTCGATCTGCTGGCCCGGATTGACGGCAATGGCGAGAAAATCCTGGGCCCCTCCGTCTATTCCGAAATGGTCTGGAATGCGCGGCAATTGCGGGCACAGGCGGGGCTGAAACCCATTGACTGGATCGTCGTGCGCAACCGGATGGGAGCCCAGCGCATGGTCAACAAGGAAAAGATGGAGCGCGCGATCCTGATGCTGTCCAAGCGTATCGGATTTCGGATCGCACCCGGATTTTCCGAGCGCGTGATCTTTCGCGAGCTGTTCCCCCGCGGGCTGACGTTGCTGGATCTCAAGGACATTGGCGTCAAGCAACTCAACATATCCAATGTAGCGGCAAGACAGGAATTGCGTGATCTTGTCAAAGCATTGCATCTGCCCGGCGTCGAAGCTGATTTCTAACGCAAAGCGGATGCAACCCGACCAAGTAACTGCACAGTCACCGGCGCCGCTGCGCCAGCGTCCTCAGCAGCGCCTTTAACGTCAGCGCATCTTCTGTCGAAAACCCTTCCAGTAAGGCTGCATCGTATCGTTGTGCCACAGCGCACAAATCGATGTAAGCGGAACGCCCGTTCGCCGTCAGTTTCAGATGCTCGACCCGGCGATCCTCGACATCCCGATCACGGCTCAGAAACCGCCGCGCCTCAAGCTTGGACACGGCGCGGCTGATCTTGGTTTTGTGAAGCCCTGCACGAAATGAAATCTCGGACGCGGTCAACTGGCCATACATCCCAAGGTGAAACAGGACCCGCCACTCGTTGCGCAGCATCCCGTAGCGATCCTTGTAAACCTGTTGAAACTCAAGGCTCGATGCCTCTGCCGCCTGGTTCAGGAGGTAAGGCAAGAATTGCTCAAGTTCGAAGTCAGACACACTGGCACCGCTTGTTAGTTACAAAATCAACTATTACACCTGTGAAAAATTCCGCAAGGGAGTCCGAGACATGAATCGCCACACCAAACCCCACAACATGGTTCAGGCCCCATCCGGAGCAGGGATCACAGACGGCTACATGCCCGGCTTTGGCAATGATTTTGAGACCGAGGCCCTGCCGGGTGCCCTGCCCGATGGCATGAACTCACCGCAGAAATGCAACTACGGGCTTTACGGGGAACAGCTCAGCGGCACGGCCTTCACGGCCCCCAGCCACCAGAACGAACGCACATGGTGTTATCGCATACGGCCATCGGTCAAACACTCGCACCGCTATGCCCGTACTGACCTGCCCTACTGGAAATCTGCGCCACATATCCCCGAGGATGTGACCAGCCTTGGGCAATACCGATGGGATCCGCTGCCTCATTCCGATGAACCACTGAACTGGCTGACGGGCATGCGCACCATGACCACGGCCGGCGATGTGAATACGCAAGTCGGCATGGCCACCCACATCTACCTTGTTTCTGACTCAATGACCGACAGCTATTTCTACTCCGCCGACAGCGAGTTACTGGTGGTCCCCCAGGAAGGGCGGCTGCGCTTTTGCACCGAATTGGGCGTGATCGATCTGGAGCCTAAAGAGATTGCAATTCTTCCCCGTGGCTTGCTCTACCGGGTCCAAGTTCTCGAAGGCCCCGCACGCGGTTTTGTATGCGAAAACTATGGTCAGAAGTTCGAACTGCCCGGGCGCGGTCCAATCGGGGCCAACTGCATGGCGAACCGGCGTGATTTCAAAACCCCCGTGGCCGCATTTGAAGACGTCGAACGCCCCTCCACCGTCACCATCAAATGGTGCGGCCAGTTCCATGAGACCCAAATCGGGCACAGCCCGTTGGACGTGGTGGCATGGCACGGCAACTATGCGCCCGTCAAATATGACCTGCGGACCTATTGCCCGGTGGGGGCCATCCTGTTTGATCACCCCGACCCGTCGATCTTTACCGTTCTGACCGCGCCCTCTGGCGTGCCTGGAACCGCCAATATCGACTTTGTCCTCTTTCGCGAACGCTGGATGGTGGCCGAGAACACATTCCGCCCGCCCTGGTACCACAAGAACATCATGTCCGAACTGATGGGCAACATCTATGGCCAGTATGACGCCAAACCCAAAGGCTTCGTGCCCGGAGGGATGAGCCTGCACAACATGATGTTGCCGCATGGGCCAGACAAAAATGCGTTCGAAGGCGCCAGCAACGCAGAGCTTGACGCCGTCAAGCTCGACAACACAATGTCCTTCATGTTCGAGACGCGTTTTCCCCAGCATCTGACGCAATTCGCAGCCCAAGAAGCGCTGCTGCAAGACGACTACATCGACTGCTGGTCAGACCTCGAAAAGAAATTCGACGGCACACCGGGTAAGAAATGATCGATTTTCTGATCTCATCTTTGGGGATCGGCCGGGCTCTGGCCATGGTGTTTTCTGCCACGCTCTGGAAGTTACCGATCAGTCTGCGCGAGACAGTTGGCGGCGGCAGCCGCACGGGTGAGCAACACATGCAACCCGGCGCCTATCCAATGTATCTGAGGCCCGACGCACGCGTGCATTCTAAAACGCCAAGAGCGTGTACGTCCTCCGGAATGGCTTTCGGATGAAACCTTATTCCTACCGGCGTTCCACCACGTCTTGCCGCTTGCGCGCAGCCTTGAACTTCAAGGAATTGCCCTACGAAACGGTGCCGGTTGATCTGATCGCAGGCGCTCAGTGCAGCCCGAAATCCACCGCGCTCAATCATGGGTGCGGCGTGCCCGTGCTGATGTTGGAGGATGGCACCGTCCTGACGCAATCACTGGCGATCCTGGATTATCTTCAGGTCGTGGCCACACCTAGGCTGCTGCCCGAAGGTCCGGTCCAGCGCGCCCGTGTCATGGCCTGCGCCCATGGTGTGTCTCTGGACATCCATCCGGTGAACAACTTTCGGGTGACCCAGCATCTGCGAAACACCCACGGCGTCACACCTGGAGAGACCAAGGTCTGGATGCAGCATTGGATGACCGATGGGTTCACCGCCCTTGAGGCCATGGTATCGCAAAACACATCCTTCGCTTTTGGCGAAACCCCAGACCTCGCTGATCTGTGCATCGTCGCACAAATCTACAACGCTCACCGTTTGGACCTCGACATGAAACCATATCCGCACCTCTCTTGGATCGAAGCGGCCTGCCTTACGGATCCGGCCATCAATGCAGCCCGCCCCGAAAACCAATCTGACGCACCACATTCAACGAAAGCCCCTGCATGACCCTGATGAAAAGCTGGGTGGAGAGCGCAAACACCGCCGACACTGACTTCCCCCTCAACAATCTGCCCTATGGCGTGTTTTCAACCCTCACGCTTGACGCGCGCTGCGGCGTCGCCATCGGGGACATGATCCTCGATATGCAAGCAGCCGAAGAGCAAGGGATCATCGACCTGACGGATGACCCGCTGTTCGACGTACCGTTCTGGAACGAAGTGATGGAGGAAGGCCCTGCGGTCTGGACCGCGCTCCGCAACCGGCTAAAAGACCTCTTGGCCGCAAACAGCAGCGATCAGGCACTGATCGCGCCGCTTTTGATCTCGCAAGCAGACGCAGAAATGCACATGCCGCTCGTTGTCTCCGAATACACGGACTTCTACGCCGGACGGCACCACGCAACGAATGTCGGAACCATGTTCCGCGGGGCGGAAAATGCACTGCCCCCGAACTGGTTGCATATTCCGATCGGGTACAATGGTCGGGCCTCCTCGGTCGTGGTCTCGGGCACCGATATTTGCCGCCCCTGGGGTCAGCTGAAGTCACCGAACCACGAATTACCGGCCTTCCTGCCCTGCCGCCGGTTCGATCTGGAATTGGAAATGGGAGCGATCGTGGGAATGAGCTCTGACGGGCCAATTTCCGTAGACGAGGCGGACGGCGCAATCTTCGGCTACGTCCTGCTCAACGACTGGTCGGCGCGCGACATCCAGGCGTGGGAATACCAACCGCTCGGTCCGTTTCAGGCCAAGGCCACAGCCACATCGATCAGCCCGTGGATCGTAACCAAGGCCGCACTCGAACCTTTCCGGACACCAACGCCCCACCGCGAATTCGAGCTGCTGGACCACCTCAAGGATACCGGGCCCATGCTCTACGACATTGACCTCGCGGTCACACTGGCCCCGCAGGGCAAGGCGGCAACGACAATCACCCAAACCAACTACAATGAAATGTATTATTCCGCAGCCCAGCAACTGGCGCACCATTCCAGCTCGGGTTGCCCCATGAATGTCGGTGATCTGCTCGGCTCCGGCACCATATCGGGGCCGACAAAATCCGAACGCGGCAGCCTGCTGGAACTCAGCTGGGGTGGCAAGGAGCCCCTGACGCTTGAAACAGGCGAAACGCGCACCTTCCTCGAAGATGGCGACACAGTCACCCTGCACGGCGCAGCCAAAGGCGACGGTTACAAAATCGGCTTCGGCACCTGCACAGGCACAATCCTGCCCGCACTCAAAGACCCGTACGCCCGATGATCCTTCTTCATCTCGCCACATGAACTCCGGGGTCTGGGGCAGCGCCCCAGTCCACAACCAGAAGAAAACAAACGCTCAATAAAGGAGCCAAAAATGGCCAAAGCCTTCGCCTCCCAAGGGGACATGACCGAAAAGAAAATCACCTTCGAGGAAGTGGGCAAGGACCTCTGGGCCTTCACCGCCGAGGGCGACCCGAATTCCGGCGTTATCATCGGTGACGCCAGCGTCATGATCGTCGAGGCGCAGGCCACGCCGCGCCTTGCCAACAAGGTGATCGAAAAGGTGCGCGAAGTCACCGACAAGCCGATCACCCACGTCACCCTCACACACTATCACGCCGTTCGGGTGCTCGGAGCGTCGGCGTTCGGCGCACAACAGGTCATCATGTCGGATATGGCGCGTGGTATGGTGGCCGAACGGGGCCAGGAGGACTGGGACAGCGAATTCCAACGCTTCCCGCGCCTGTTCGAAGGCCACGAATCCATCCCTGGCCTCACTTGGCCGACCACCACCTTCACCGACAAGATGACCGTTTTTCTCGGCAACCGCCGGATCGACCTGATGCATCTGGGCCGGGCGCACACCGCAGGCGATATCGTGATCCACGTGCCCGATGAAAACGTCATGTTCACCGGTGATATCGTCGAATACCACTCCGCCTGCTATTGCGGCGACGGGCATTTCAGCGACTGGGGCACCACACTGGACACAATCAAGGCCTACAATGTCGACGCCATCGCCCCCGGGCGTGGCGACGCATTGGTCGGTCCCGAGATGGTCAACAAAGCCATCGAAAACACGCGTGATTTCGTCACCTCCACCTATGCCCCCGCCGCCCGTGTAGCCGCCCGCAACGGCACGTTGAAAGAAGCGTGGGACGCCGTGCGCGCCGAATGCGACCCCAAATTCAGCGACTACGCGATCTACGAACACTGCCTGCCCTTCAATGTGGCACGCGCCTATGACGAGGCGCGCGGCATAGCCCATCCCCGCATCTGGACCGACAAACGCGATATCGAAATGTGGGAGGCACTGCAGGCATGACGCCTAGCAATATGAATCTGCGAGCAGCGGCCATGAAAGCAGCAATCGTACTCTTGCCGTCTAACACAGCGGCTTATTTGACCAAATAGATGGTGTGGGTGGTTCCGACTTTGGCTGCTGCAAGTTTCTTCGCAGGAACCATCCAAATTAACGGTGAAAGGATACAACGACGCGTTGACGAAGACAGCGAAGACACTGAAGAAACCGACTACCAAGAATACGACTATCAGGAAGTCACGGGCGGCTCAGGAACCGACGGAGGCGCAGATTGAACAAATACGGCCCCACCCGTGGTGATCTCAAATTCCGTCTCGCATTTTCAATTGTCGGACTGGTCCTGACTTCCGGTGCGTTGCATTACCGCGGCCTGCCAGATGGGCCCGGCGGGTGGGAGGCCATCGGCATCGCGACCCTCTTCTTTGGCGGCACCTTTGTTTGGACACTTTTCAAACTGATCCGAAAGGACCATCCAGATGGCTTATGACTACGCGCCCTTTCCTTATGTCGTACCGCCCGGCTTGACGGCAACGGAACCGCGCCACCCGGTCGCAATTGTCGGTGCAGGCCCCATCGGTCTCGCCATGGCCATCGATCTGGCGGGACATGGGATCAAGTCGGTCGTGCTTGACGACAATAACGTCGTCTCGGTCGGCAGTCGTGCGATCTGTTGGGCGAAACGCACGCTGGAAATCTTTGACAGGTTGGGCGTAGGCGACAGGATGCTTGCCAAGGGAGTCACCTGGAAGGTCGGTCGCCTGTTCCATGGCTCCAACGAAGTCTACAGCTTCGATCTGCTCCCAGAGGACGGGCACAAATACCCCGCCTTCATCAACCTGCAACAATACTACGTTGAGCAATATCTGGTCGAGCGGACGCGAGACTTTCCCGACCACATTGACCTGCGGTTTCTGAACAAGGTGACTGATCACAGGGATCATGGCGACCACGTTATGCTTACCATCGAAACACCCGACGGACCCTACACGCTTGAGGCCGGATATTACATTGCCGCCGAAGGGGCAGGCTCGCCCACACGCAACCGCATGAAACTGCCATTCGAGGGCCAAACCTTCGAAGAGCATTTCCTGATCGTCGATGTGGAACTGCCGCATTCCCCTTTTTCCACCGAAGACCCCGAACGCTGGTTCTGGTTCGCGCCGCCCTTCCATCCGGGCCAATCAGCCCTGCTGCACAAACAACCCGACAATATCTACCGCATCGACTTACAGCTTGGGCCTGACACGGACCCAAAGACCGAGGCAACCGAGGAAAAGGTGATCCCGAGGATCAAGGCAATCATCGGCGACATGGCGTTTCGGCTCGACTGGATGAGCGTCTATAAATTCCGCTGTGCCAAGCTCGACCGCTTCGTGCACGGCCGTGTTCTGTTTGTCGGCGACAGCGCCCATGTGGTCAGCCCCTTTGGCGCCCGCGGCGGGAATGGCGGCATCCAGGATGTGGACAATCTGGGCTGGAAACTGGCGGCGGTGCTGAACGGCGCCCCCGCTACATTGCTGGACTCCTATGACGAGGAACGCACCCATGGCTCGGCCGAGAATATCCTGAACTCCGCGCGGGCGACCAATTTCATGACCCCGAAGTCCGAGATCGAAACACTCTTTCGCAATGAAACCCTGATCCTGGCCGGAAAACACCCTTTTGCCCGCAAACTGATCAACTCCGGCCGACTGTCGCAGCCCTGCAGCCTTGCAGGCATGGCGCTGCAAAGCGGAGACCACCCAATGGTCGGGCAAAGCCTGACAGACATGCCGATGGAGACCGGCTGGCTGATCGAAAGGATCAAGGGCCAGTTCACCCTGCTGACATTGGACGACAGTGTCTGGCCAGACCTTGACGATATCCGGATCGTGCCTCTGCCAAAGTCAGATCAATCCGCAGCGCATTACGGATCCAAAGGCGCATTCCTGATCCGCCCCGACGACCACATCTGCGCCTACTTCAACGCGCCCGACACCGGTGCCCTCGCCGCAGCACTGGCCCGCGCCACCGGGAGAAATCAATGATCCTTGAGGACAAGCTCGGCACCGAAAGTGATGCCGTCTACACCATGCTTATGAACGTCCATGACGGTTTGAGCCTTGAAGCCTCTCATGCCCTCAACGCTCGGCTCATCCTCATTTTAATGAATGAGATTGGTGACGCCGAAAAAATCACAGCGCTGCTCGAAGAGGCCCGTTCCATACCACTTGGCTGAAACAGTTGAACCAGGGCCAGAACGCGACTGCCGGAGGCAGACGCAAAACATCGCATGGCGCGTCAGCGCCCCCGTTCTGAAACAGCCGCTTTTGCAGCCTCGCAAATGCTTTGGAACAGCCCTGCAGATCACCAGCAGCACGCGTGCCAAAATCTCACTGTCGCACCTTTGCAGATCGGATCGCCTGATATCCTGATCAGTGATGGTGCGCCGTGCCATTTTGTATGTTAGCCTCCGAGTCGCACCGATCCGGTTATGGTCAAACCAACGTCCAAAAGCGGTTTTTCATTGGTAAACCACACTGAATGACAAAAAGTGAAGGACCACCGGCTGACGCCGGAGGCATCATTTGTCGGAATGTAATTCCAGGTACTGCTTGATGACATCGTCT
>NZ_JAIMIA010000060.1 GCF_019966495.1 Tateyamaria pelophila
TCAGACAGAGCCGCCCGGTTCTCTGCGGTCGCCAGTCCCTCGGTCTCGAACCGGCCCATCTGCGACGTGGATGCGGCATGCGCATCGACGGCACGGCCACCGACAACCTGGCGCATCACGGGATCGAGCGCGAGACGGTCGGCGTCATTGACGTCCCCGTATCCTGCCAACCGGCCGTAGACCGATTGCCGAAACAGCCCGTCGAGCCGGTGGATCGTGTTCTTGCCACGGCGATTATCGCACAGGGCAGCAGACGCCAGATTGGACAGACCGAGCGCGTCATCAAGCTCGCGCATCACCAGAAGGCCGCCATCCGAACTGAGCTGAGCGCCCCGGAATTCCAGCCGCACGCGAGGGTCAAAATCCACACGATCTGCCCGCTGCAAGCCCGCACCCTCTGGGTGATCCATGAAACACATCCTCCGCAGCAACCAACGCCATGATATATATAGAAAATATCACGTTCAAGACAGCGAAATCAGAGATCTACTTGGGGAATGCGGGTATAACTTTATCAATGATGCAGGCGAAGTTGACGGGTTTGAGAGTGAATTGGGCGACGAGTTGTGCATGCGCGCCGAGTTGACCTGCGAATGGGTCAAGAACGATTGGGACAGCATTATTCCCAACCTTGTGTCGTCGAACTACGACACCATCATGGCCGGCATGTCGATCACCGACGAACGGGACGAAGTGATCGATTTCACCCAAAACTACTTCCCGCCCACTGCGTCGGCCTATGTGGCGGCTGCTGAGGGTGCTGATTGGGAAAACGGAATTGTCGCCGCGCAAACAGCAACCATCCAAGCCGGTCACGTCGCGTCGGGCGATGCCGTACTGGTTGAGTTCGCAACGCCCGAAGAAACCGTCGCCGCCGTGCGCAATGGCGAAGCAGACGCCGTCTTTGCCGACGCAGACTACCTTGCCCCTCTGGTCGAAGCATCTGGCGGCGAACTGATGTTTGTCGGACCTGATGTACCTCTCGGCGGTGGCGTCGGCATGGGTCTGCGCGAAAGCGACACCGAGTTGAAAGAAAAGTTCGATGCGGCCATCACATCGATGAAAGAAGACGGGTCCTTGAACGCATTGCTCGTCAAGTGGTTCGGCGAAGCGACTGCGCAATATTGATAAGGCACGGGACGGGGGGAACTCCGTCCCAACGCTCTGACAGAGATGTTTTCCTATTGCACCGAGCCCGATACGCTGGCCACCGTTTGGTGGCTGAGTTGCTATTTGACGACGGGCGTGCATTTTTCCTTCTATCTGAGTTTCCTCAAGGTGCTGGGCATCCTGGCCGTTACGGCGCCCGTTTCGCTTGCTTTCGGGTTCGGCGGCGCGATGGCCGCCCGGTCCCGCATTTTGCCCCTTTCGCTGTTTGGCAAAGGCTATATCGCGATCGTGCGCGGCGTACCGGACATTGCCTTCTTCCTGTTCTTCGTGATTGCCCTTGATCAGGGATTTGAGTGGCTGCGCCATCAGGTGCTTTGCTCTGACTGGACGGATCCCATTCGCCAGGGCAACGATTTTCTGGTCTGTCCACAGGCCAAACTGCCGCTTGGGACTGCGCCGCAACCAATCCACCAACTGTATGCCTTTGGCCTTGCGATTGTTACCTTTGCGATCGTCTTTGGTGCATTCGCGGCCAATGTCATTTTCGGAGCGATGCGCGCGGTGCCCAAAGCCCAGCTTGAGACAGCCGAAGCCTACGGCATGTCGCCCCGTCAGACGTTTTGGCGCATTCTGGTGCCGCAAATGTGGGTCTTTGCCCTGCCGGGCCTGTCAAACCTCTGGCAGGTGCTGATCAAGGCCACACCATTGCTGTTTCTGCTGGGCATCGAGGACGTCGTGTATTGGGCGCGTGAACTGGGCGGGACCAAGACGGCGCGATTCACATCATACCCCCATGGCGACTGGCGGATGTGGTACTTCCTCGCGCTGCTGGTGTTCTACCTGCTGATGACGTGGGGCTCCGAAAAGATCCTCAAACGGGTGATGGCGCGCCTCACGCGCGGACAGGCCACATCGGGCGGCGAAGCCCAGCGTAAAGGGGTTGCCGCGTGAGTTGCTTGGAAACCATCCAGTCTTACGCCCTGCGCTCTGTCGGCATCGGGGAACGGCTGTTGCCGCGCAGCGACTTCACCTTGTGCGAACAGTTCACCTTGATCGGCTCCGGCATGATCTGGAACATTTATTTCGGGATCATGGCCCTTTGCACCGGGTTCTTTCTCGCGACTGCACTGGCCATTGCCAAGAGTCGGCCAAACCCCTGGCTGCGCAAACCGGCAGAGTGGTTCATTTTCCTGTTCCGAGGCTCACCGCTCTTTATCCAGTTCTTCTTTGCGTACTTCCTGTTTCTCAGCCTCAAGGGCACATTTCCAATCTTTTCGCCCTTCACAGCCGCATGGCTGGGCGCGTTGATCGTGTTGTTCCTCAACACGGCTGCCTATTCGGCCGAGATCTTTTACGGCGCACTGCAATCGATCCCAAAGGGTGAAGTTGAGGCCGCAGATGCTTACGGGTTGTCGGGTTGGTCCCGGTTTCGGCGGATTGTGTGGCCGACCATGCTGCGCCTCGCCTGGCCGAGCTATACCAACGAGGCGATTTTTCTCTTCCATGCCACCACTCTCGTCTATTTCTCTGGATTTCCGGCATGGCAACAGCGTGGCGACGCCCTCTATTATGCCAGCTATTTTGCGGACAAGACATTCAACCCCTTTGTCCCCTACCCGATCCTCGCGATGTATTTTATTATCCTGACGCTGGTGATTATCGGCGTGTTTGGGCTGGTCAACCGACGCCTCAATCGCCATCTTCCGGAAAATACGCGCTCTCGGATCAAGTATCGTCCAAACCTCATCCGATAGCGCGGTGCCTCCTTGCCTGACTTTCCGCTGGCCAAACCGCCGGTCGCATGATGAGCAGGGATTAATTGAACAGAGAAGTGAAGACGCATGCATGACTGGCTGAAAAACAATCCCGAAATCCGGGCGATCCGCGTGGCGGCTTCGGACCTGAACGGGGTCGCGCGGGGCAAACGGGTGCCGGTGCGCTTTGCGGATAAGGTCACGACTGACGGCACGCGGTTTCCGATGTCCGTCCTCAATCTCGATATCTGGGGCGAGGACATAGAGGATAGCCCGCTTGTGATGGAAAGCGGGGATCGTGACGGCGTGCTCCGGCCCACCGAACGTGGGTTCGTGCCGATGCCATGGCTGACCACACCAACCGGGCTGTTGCCGATCTGGATGTATCATGAGGACGGTCGCCCGTTCATGGGCGATCCGCGTCATGCACTGGCCAACGTCCAGAAGCGGTATGCCGCCTTGGGCCTCACCCCTGTCGTGGCCGTGGAACTGGAGTTTTTTCTGATCGACGATGCAGGCGGGCGGTTGCGCGTGCCGCCCTCGCCACACTCTGGCAAACGCCGCGTGGCCGGAGAGATCCTCTCGCTGCGTGCACTTGATATGTTCGATGACTTTTTTACCGAGCTTTACGACGCCTGCGAAGCCATGGATATTCCCGCTGATACGGCGATTTCGGAATCCGGTCTGGGCCAGTTCGAGATTAATCTGATGCACCAATCCGACGCACTGAAGGCCGCCGATGATGCGTGGTTGTTCAAGATGCTGGTCAAGGGGTTGGCCCGCAAGCACGGCTTTGCGGCGTCGTTCATGGCAAAACCCTATGACGACTATGCCGGGTCCGGCATGCACATGCATTTTTCAGTTCTCGACGGTGAAGGGCGCAACGTCTTTGATAACGGCTCTCACACTGGCAGCGACATATTGCGCCATGCGGTGCAAGGGTGCCTTGCCGCCATGCCGGGCTCAATGCTGATCTTTGCGCCGCATGCCAATTCCTATGCCCGTCTGATCCCCGGTGCGCACGCGCCGACGGGTATTGCCTGGGCCTACGAGAACCGCACGGCAGCCATTCGCATACCCTCCGGCCCACCGGCAGCACGGCGGATCGAGCATCGTCTGGCGGGCGGTGATGTGAACCCGTATCTCTCGGTCGCGGCCATTCTGGGTGCGGCTCTCAACGGGATCGAAGACGCGGTCGACCCGCCCGCACCCATCAAGGGCAACGCCTATGCGCAGGATTTGCCGCAGGTGCCGAATACATGGGACGGGGCGATTGCAGCCTTCGAGCAATCCGAACAGGTCGCCCGGATTTTCGACGCCGAGCTGATACGCAACCTGTTGCTGACCAAGAGACAGGAGGCCCGCGAAATGGCTGATCTGACGCCTCAGGAGCAGACGGAAATCTACCTCGACTCTGTTTGATCCGCGCCCTATCGTCGCTTCGCAACCTTCAGGTGATCCATGAAAATCGGCATTCTGCAAACCGGCCACGTCAACGAACAACTCGTGGAGGAAAACGGGGATTACCCTGAAATCTTTCGGCAATTTCTCACCGGTCAAGGCCTGAGCTTTGTCGATTTTGCGGTTTGCGATGGTGATTTCCCCGACGGGCCGCAAGCTGCCGATGGATGGCTGATCACGGGGTCGAAATTTGGCGCGTACGAAGATCTGCCCTGGATTGCGCCGCTCGAAACGCTGATCCGCGACATTTACGCCAGTGATCGGCCCATGGTCGGGATCTGCTTTGGCCACCAGATCATCGCGCAGGCCCTTGGGGGGCGGGTAGAAAAATTCAAAGGCGGTTGGTCCGTCGGACGGCAGGAATATCCGCTGAACGGCGAAACGCTGGCTTTGAACGCATGGCATCAGGATCAAATCGTCGCGCTGCCGGATGGTGCCGAGGTGATCTCCAACACTCCGTTTTGTGCCAATGCCGCTCTGCTTTATGGCAACAAGATCTTTACCTTGCAGCCGCATCCAGAGATCGATCGGACCTATATCAAGGGCTTGCTGGACGTGCGCGCGCCCGGCGTGGTGCCCGAACCCTTGCGCCAAGAGGCCATCGCGCAGCTTGGTCGTGACACGGACAGCGCCCGCCTCGCCGACATGATCGCGCATTTTTTCAAGGAAAAGAGGATCGCATGAGCGACGACTGGACGACACGGATACCGGAAGCAGCACAGACCTATCTGGAGGGTCGGCGGTTGGATGAAGTGGAATGCATCATCTCGGACCTACCGGGAATTGCGCGCGGCAAGGCCGTGCCAGCCTCCAAATTCGCGCGCCAGGATTACTTTCATTTGCCAGACAGCATTTTTTACCAAACCATCACCGGTGATTGGGGCGAAGCGGCGGACGAAGACGGGTTCATCGAAAAGGACATGATCCTGCGCCCGGACATGAGCACCGCCACAGCGGCTCCGTGGACAGGGGATTGGACTCTGCAAGTGATCCATGACGCCTATGATCGCAACGGCGCGGTTGTGCCGTTTTCGCCGCGAAACGTACTGAAACGTGTGGTGCAACTGTACCACGATAAAGGATGGGAACCCGTCGTCGCCCCCGAAATGGAGTTTTTCCTGATCGCGCGCAACCTTGACCCGGCGCAGGAAATCCAGCCCATGACCGGCCGATCCGGCCGCCCGGCCGCGGCGCGGCAAGCCTACTCAATGACGGCGGTGGACGAATTCGGCCCCGTGATCGACGACATCTATGACTTTGCAGAAGCGCAGGGGTTCGAGATCGACGGCATCACGCAGGAAGGTGGCGCAGGGCAGCTTGAGATCAACTTGCAGCATGGAGATCCGCTGAAACTGGCCGATGAGGTCTTTTACTTCAAACGGCTCATTCGGGAAGCGGCTCTGCGCCACAATTGCTTTGCAACCTTTATGGCGAAACCGATCGAAGACGAACCGGGCAGTGCGATGCATATCCACCATTCGATCCTCGATATGAAAGACGGCAGCAATATATTTACGGGGTCGGAGGGCGAGGATACGGATGCGTTCTTTCACTTCATTGCCGGCTTACAAAACCACATGCCCGCTGCTCTTGCCGTGATGGCGCCCTATGTGAACAGTTACCGCCGCTACGTCAAAGACCATGCCGCGCCGATCAATCTGGCATGGGGGCGCGACAACCGGACCACGGGTATCCGCGTACCGCTGTCGCAGCCAAAATCACGCCGCGTCGAAAACCGCATCGCCGGAATGGATTGTAACCCGTATCTGGGCATCGCGGCATCGCTGGCCTGCGGATATTTGGGCCTTGTGGAACAGCAACAGCCATCGCCTGAATTCAAGGGCGATGCGTACGAAGGGGATGGCGATATACCGCGTGTTCTGGGCTCGGCACTTGCGCTGTTTGACGAATCCAGCGCCCTGCATAAAGTTCTGGGACCGGAGTTCGCGCGCGTCTATTCCATCGTCAAACGTGCGGAATATGACGAATTCCTGCAGGTTATTTCCCCATGGGAGCGCGAACATCTTCTGATGAACGTCTAGGTGACAACCCGGCCCTCCGGGGGGGATTTTTGGGGAACAGAGAAGATGAACCTGCTTTACGCCAATGACAAGCTTGGCGCGTATCCGCGAAGTTGGTACGCCGCGACGACCGATATTGCAGCTGAACGCCCTCCTTTGAAGGGCGATGTGACAGCGGATGTCTGCGTTGTCGGTGCGGGCTATACTGGATTGTCCGCAGCGCTGCATCTGGCCCAGTCAGGTCGCAAAGTCATAGTGCTCGACGCGCAGCGGGTCGGCTTTGGAGCATCCGGGCGCAATGGTGGCCAGCTTGGCTCAGGCCAGCGTGTCGCCCAACCGGATCTGGAAAAGATGGTCGGACGAGAGGCGGCGCGTCGGCTCTGGGCCTTGGGTCAAGAGGCCAAAGACCTGGTCAAGTCCCTCATCTCCGAGCATGAGATCGCGTGCGACTTACGCCCCGGGATTGCCTGGGCCGGGAAAAGCAAGGCCGACGTGGACGATTTGCACCGCTATGCCGATCACATGCGGCAGCATTATGACTATGACATCGAGGTCCCCTCAAACGCCGATTTTGCCGCGGTCTGCCCCTCACCTCGCTACAAGGGCGGTGTGATAGACTGGGACGCAGGCCATTTGCATCCGCTGCGCTTTGCCGTCGGTCTGGCCCGCGCAGCAGAGGCGGCGGGCGCCGTCATTCATGAACGCAGCGCGGTTGTCGATGTTACGCAAGGGCCGCGCGTGACACTGCGCACCGATGCAGGCACTGTTTTGGCCGATCACGTGATCTATGCCTGCAATGGTTATCTTGGCGCACTCGAGGGTCAGGTGGCGTCCCGTGTCATGCCCATCAACAACTTTATCGCGGCAACAGCGCCGCTCGGGGCGGATGCCGTTCGCATACTCTCCCGAGATATCGCAGTGTCCGACAGTCGCTTTGTGGTCAATTATTTCCGCCTGAGCCATGACGGACGGCTGTTGTTTGGCGGCGGGGAATCCTACGGCTACCGATTTCCCAGCAACATCGCGGCAGCCGTTCGCAAACCGATGTGCGAGATATTCCCGCATCTGAAGAACGTCCCCATCGATTTTGCCTGGGGCGGGACATTGGCAATTACCATGAAGCGCCTGCCTTACCTTGCCCGAGTAAGTCCAAATGCACTGTCCGCGTCCGGATATTCGGGGCACGGAGTCGGTACGGCAACCCATGCGGGCAAATTGATGGCGGATGCGATACTAGGGCAAAGCGACGGGTTTGATACCATGGCAGCCTTGCCGAGCATGCCCTTTCCCGGTGGCGTTGCATTGCGCAGCCCTTTGCTGGCGCTTGCCATGACCTGGTACAGCTTGCGCGATCGCGTCGGCCTGTAACGCTTCATCTCCTTTCGAACTTGTCGAAACAGGTGCACTCGTGGTCTGCACGCCGCGACAAAACTGTTTTCTTTGCGCGCGCGGTGTTTTACAAAAACGAAAGTAAAACATAAGGAAATCGAAATATGACTTTGCCTGACATGCACAGCGCCGAAGCCATACCCGCAGCTGCCCGCACCGAGATCGACCGCCTTTTGCAGTCCGGAGACCTCTTTCGCTACACAGCCGCAAAGGACGCACCGGTTTCCTTGCTGGAAGCAGAATTTGCAGAACTCATGGGCAGTCGGTTTGCCCTTGCAGTTTCGTCCTGTTCAGCGGCGCTGTTTCTGGCGCTCAAGGCGCTGGACCTGCCACGCGATGCGCGCGTTCTGATCCCCGGTTTTACCTTTGCCGCAGTCCCCTCCGCCGTAATTCATGCCGAGTGTTTACCGATCCTGTGTGAAGTCGGCGAAAACTACCGTATCGACCTGGGTGATTTCACGGCCAAATTGCCCGGAGCAGATGCTGTCATCATCAGCCATATGCGGGGCCACACCTCGGACATGGATGCGATCATGGCTTTGTGTGATACGACAGACGTGCCCGTCATCGAGGATGCCGCCCACTCTCTGGGGACGACATGGAACGGGGCCAAGATCGGGACCATCGGCCGCGTGGGGTGTTTTTCGTTCCAATCCTACAAGATGATAAATGCAGGCGAAGGCGGTATTCTGATCACCGATGACGCCGATCTGGTCGCACGCGCTGTTATCATGTCGGGCGCGTATGAACATAATTGGCAAAAGCACCCGGTCTTGCGGGATGCCTTCGCCGTCCATCAAAACCGATTGCCGTTGTATAACTTGCGTATGTCCAACCTGTCGGCCGCCGTGATCCGCCCGCAATTGCCGCATCTGGCGCGACGTGTGGTGGATGGGCGTCGCAATCACGACCACGTCGCGGAGCTTTTGTCCGTCAGCGCATCTATCCACGTGCCCAACCCTTTGCCCGGAGAGGTCCGCGCACCGGATTCCATCCAGTTCAATCTGATGAATATGAGCGACAGCGAGGTTCACAGCTTTGTCGCAGGGGCGGCGGCGGCTGGCGTCAAAGTACAGGTCTTCGGGATGAGCAGCGACAATGCGCGGGCGTTTTGGAACTGGCAATTTGTCCCCGATTTGCCGGATTTGCCCCGCACCCGCGCCATGCTGATGCGGGCTTGTGATGTGCGTCTGCCTGTGCATCTGCCTGCGGAAACACTGAATGCGGTGGCTGATGTCATCTTGCAAGCTATCGACCATGCCACACGCCCCGCACGGGCCTTCGGGAGGTGATGCACGCACCCGGATTTTAGGGCGGATCGTAAGGCGCAGCCTGCTGCGCCCTTTCCTTTTGCACCGCCGCAACGGTATCCTTGGCGCTATGACAGATTTCAAAACCGGAGCCGCCTTCCTGGGTGGTGATATCCTGCCGCTGGGCGATGCGGGCCTGCCCTTGACCGATTGGGGCGTGACCCATTCCGACATCGTCTACGACGTGGTTCCCGTCTGGCGCGGCGCCTTCTTTCGGCTGAACGACTATCTTGACAGGTTCGAAGCCTCAATGAACGGGGCGCGCATGGAGGTCGGCATGGACCGCGCCGCAATCATCCGTGCGTTACATGATATGGTCGCGACTGCGGGCATGAACGACGCCTATGTTGCCATGGTCGCCGCACGGGGTCGCAATCCTGTTCCCGGCAGCCGCGACCCGCGCGATTGTGAGAACCACTTCTATGCCTGGTGTGTGCCTTACGTGCATATCGTGGCACCCGAAGCCGCCATCAAAGGCACGTCCGTCTGGATTGCAAAATCGGTTCGACGCATTCCCAAAGACAGCGTCAATCCGCGCCTCAAGAACTACCACTGGGGCGATTTTACCTCGGGCCTTTTTGAGGCGAAGGACAACGGGTTCGAAACAACGCTTTTGCTGGATCACGACGGTCATGTGACTGAAGGGCCGGGCTTCAACGTGTTCGCGGTCTTTGGCGACACAGTGGTCACTCCGGACGACGGCGTGTTGCACGGCATCACACGTCAGACTGTTCTCGAGATGTGCAGCGCAGCCGGATTGAAAACCGAAACACGTGCCCTGCCCCTTGATGAATTCTGGCAAGCGGACGAGGTTTTTCTATCCTCGTCCGGCGGCGGCGTTATCCCGGTGGCACAGGTCGATGAAAGGTACTTTTCCAACGGAAGTGCCGGAGAGCGCGCGCTGGATCTGCGCAAACGCTATTTCGACTGGATCAGCCAGGACAGGTTTCGCACCCCGGTTGCGGCGCCAAGCCGGTAAGGCGCACACGTCTGTGCGCCCGGCGCAACGCTCAGGAGAGTTTGGACAATTTCTTCTGAAGTTCTGCCAGTTGCTTCTTGATCGTTTCCAGATCTTCGGCCGTGTCCTTTTCGTCAGGCTCCGCCTCGGTCGAAGGTCCGGACCATTGGCCGAGGCCACCGGTCATCGCCTTGATAAAAGCCTGTTGCTGGGCTTGCATTGCATCAAAGCCCGGCACCTTGGTCATGGGATTGATCGCGCCCATGCCTTCGATCATCTTGCTTTGTCCGTCGCGCAGCATATCGAACGACGCTTGCAAGAACTGGGGAACGACGCTGACCCCACCGCCCATATAGCTACGCACCAGATCATTCAGGACATCCACCGGCAAGACACTCTCGCCACGGCTTTCATGCTCGGCAATGATCTGCAACAGATACTGACGGGTCAGATCATCCCCGGTCTTGAGGTCGACGATCTGAACCTCACGCCCATCACGGATAAACCCCGAAATATCTTCAAGCGTTACGTAATCGCTTGTCTCGGTGTTATACAACCGACGGCTGGCATACCGTTTGATCAACAAAGGTGCTGCTTTTTCTGTCACGTGGCTTCTCCCCGATGCGGCGTGCTGCGTTGCAGCTTAGGGCCACCGGGGAGAAAAAGAAAGCACGCACACGCTTTGCGTCCATTTATGGCGAATCCACGCGCTGGCCCTTCGCATCGCTTGGTACGTGCGACGCCAGACATACCGAGATTGCAGTGTAGAACGGTGTGGCGCGGTAATCTGGCAGACGTGTCGCCAGTTTGGAGCTATCGATCCGATGCGGTATGTCCCAAAGGTAACGCATTTCGAGCACCTCGCGGGTTTGTGGTGAAAAGAGCCCCAGCAAGCGCAAAATCCCGCGACGCATCGTTGAAACACGCATTTCTGCCCTGTGGCAGCTTCGACTGCAGCAATCAGGGCGTTTCCATCCGCCGCCTAGCCCGGAAAACTGAACGTCTCGAACCTATAAAGCCTGTGGTGCTTTTCAGACAGGCCGACCATGGCGCGTGCCATATCCTGAATATACGCCCACGTATGCTCGACATCGCAAGATCCCCGGCAGATCAATTTGCCCTGCCATGCTTTGTTTTTCATATCGCTGTCGATCAACATCCGGTTTTGGCAGCTTCTACGAAATCGCCGCCCCGCAGCACGAGCGTCCGAACGCGGCTGTCATGATATGCAAGTTCCATACGTGCACTAATGTTTCCCTTGCGTATTGAGGGTCGCCACACAGCTTTTCCGTCAGGACGGGGTATGGCACTATCGTAGCTTTAAACGTTCCTTGGGATCATCACAGGCGCTCCGCTGGTCCGTGCTGCGGAAAGAACTTCCTCCACGATCAAAGGCACTTGCACCGCCCAGTCCTGACATGGCGGATTTGCAGCATTCAGGATTACATCTTGTCCGGCGCCGCACGCACCAACGCCGCCGGGTCCGTCACGTGTGCAGTGACCCGTCCGGGTCCCTAGAACTCCGCTACCAGTTGCACGCCAATTCCGTGACGGTCCAACCGGCCCCGACAAAGGCCTCGACTGCTGTGCGGCCAAGTCGACTCTTTGCGCCCTGTACGATGACAGATGTCATGCAAAATTTGAATTGTAACATCCGTATGTGGATACATGATGATGCAACGCAACTGGGCGCACATTCAATCTTTCGCAGCGGTCATCGAGCAGGGGTCGCTGTCCACCGCCGGGCTTGCGCTGCATAACAGCCAACCAACGCTCGGCCGTCACATCGCGACGTTGGAATCACGCATAGGTGACAGGCTTTTCAAACTTAATCGCGGCGGTATGAAATTGACCAAGGCCGGGTCCAAGCTGATGGCGTATGCGGGCCAGATGGCAGATGCCGCCGTACGTATTTCGGCCGTAGGTTCGGGTCAGAATGTCGAAAAGGGCAACACGCTCCGCATCACTGTCTGTCAACTTGTCCCCTCTTTCCTTCGCCCCCTGCGCTGGCTCGACTGCGCCAGGCGCATCCAGACATGAATATCAACAGACTGCCCACGGTAGGGCCGGCGGTAACATCCGCCTTTTTGCCTTCCGGTGTGACGATCAGGTCGTGTGTTGGCAAATAGAGCGTGCCGGTTGCGGCATTGGATTTGACCAATTTGGCATGAGCGACATGGAGCCAAGGGTGCAGGGGTGTCTGGTGACGTGCCGGTCGCTCACCTACCGGTCTGGCTCACAGCGCATCCTGAAATGCGCACAACCTTGCGCGTGCGTCGTGCATTCAACAGGCTCGCCGCGGTGATCCTGAGCTAAAAAAAAGGCGGGTCCGCAAGGGACCCGCCATCAGTCATCGCACCGTTTCAGGGAGGAAGGTGGTGCGATAAAACTGGATCGCTTACTTTGCAGCAGCGGCTTTCTTGGCAGCAGTTGTGATGTCGCCAGTGGCTTTTTTCACAACGGCAGATGCGTCTTCGCTCATGTCTTTGCCAGCAGCCATCATCAGTTCAACTGTGTCCATTTGAACTTTTTTCGCAACTTCGGCAAAAGCGGCCATGTGCTCTGCAGTCACTTCAGCATAGGACGACGCGAAGTCGGTCATTGCTTTGGCGTAGTCTGCAGGCTCTGCTTTGGCTTTGGACATGTCGCCCAGTTTCGCCAGAGTTTCTTTGGTCCACTTGGAGGAGATCTCGGTGGATTTTTCGGCTGCGTCGATTGCGACGTGGCTCAGCTTTTCGTTCAGCGATGTCGCTGTTTTGAATGCGTCTTCCATCGACGCTGTGTCGACAGGGAACGAACCCATTACGTCTTTGAACATTGCTGTCATGTCAGGTGTCTTGGCCATGGTATCTATCCTTCTGATCGCTGCGGGCCTATCCCCGCTTTTCTGCGTCTGAGGGATAGATACATGCTGCAGCGCAGCATTTCAAGTCTTTTTGCTGCAGCGCAGCATAATTTTTCTCGGCTACTTTTTTCCACGTATGATCAAGGCTTTGCTTTGACCGCCACATAGGTTCCGGGTGCATCACAGAGGACTGGATGCGAAGAATCACCCGGTTCACGTGCGGGAATCTGCTTGCCCCCACGTTTTTTCAGCCATTCCCCCCAGCGCGGCCACCACGACCCTTCGGTGAAGGTGGCCTCTGCGGCCCAATCCTCATATTCGAGGTTCAGATCCTCATGGGTATAGTGGCCGTACTTGTTTCTTGAGGGCGGATTCACGATGCCGGCAATGTGGCCAGACTGCGTCATGATGAACGTCTTGTCTTTGGATCCCATCTGCTGAACACCGCGGTAGCTGTCTTTCCAGGGTGCGATGTGATCCGTCTCACACGCGATGGCGCAGACCGGTACGCTGACGTCGCTGATCCGCAAGGTATGGCCCATCAGGTCAAACCCCCCGTCGGCCAATTCGTTGCGCTGGCACAGTCCGCGCAAATACTGCATCGCCATTTTGGCAGGCAGGTTGGCCCCGTCCCCGTTCCAATAGAGCAAATCAAAAGCCGGTGGGGTTTCGCCCATCATGTAGCTCTTGATCGCCGGAGTATAAACGAGGTCGTTGGAGCGCAGGAAGGTAAAGGTACGCGCCATGATGACGGACGGCAGTATCCCCTTATCGGCGCATTCGGCCTCGATCCCGTCGATGAAGTCATCGGTCAGGAACGGCGCGAATTCGCCCTGATCGGAGAAGTCCGTCAGAGCGGTAAAGAACGTCGCCGACTTGATCGACTTGTCGCCGCGCTGTTTCAACAGACTGAGCGTAAGAGTGAGCGTGGTGCCCGCGATGCAGTAGCCGATCGCGTTGACCTGTTTCTCACCGGTGATCGCTTTGGCCTCGCGGATGGCGGCCAGATACCCATCCTCAATATAGTCTTCCATGCCGACGCCCGCGTAGGCGGCATCGGGGTTCACCCAGGACACGACAAACAGAGTATAGCCCTGATCCACGATCCACTTCACCAGAGAGTTTTGCTGTTTGAGGTCGAGGATGTAGAATTTGTTGATCCACGGCGGAAAGAGAACCACCGGCGTCCTGTGCACCGTTTCGGTGGTCGGCGTATATTGGATCAGCTCCATCATGCGATTGCGATAGATGACCTTGCCGGGCGTCGTGGCAATGTTTCCACCAAGTTCAAAGGCGGATTCATCGGCCAGCTTGACGATCAGCTCGCCGTTGTTTGCCTCAAGGTCTGAGATCAGATTCTCGAGCCCTTGCACCAGAGACTGGCCTTCCGTCGCGACCGCCTTTTCCAGAGCGTCCGGATTGGTGGCCAGAAAATTGGTCGGACTCATCATGTCCACGATCTGACGCGAAAAGAAGGCCAGACGCTGCTTTTCCTGGGAATCCATATCCGTCACGTCATCGATCGCCTGCGAAATAGCGTCGGCGTTGATGAGGTACTGTTGCTTGACATAATTGAAGTACGGGTGCGTATCCCACAAAGCGTTCGCAAATCGCCGGTCCTTCGGGCCAGGATTCGCCGGGGCCGCAAGTTTTCCGCTCGCCAAGGTTTTCTGCGCTTCGACAAAATGGGTCACAGACCTGGACCAAAACTGCAACTGATGCTCCAGAACCTTGGCAGGATCGCGCAAAGTTTCCGTCCAGTAGGCCGTGGCCGCCTTGGTGAAGAGTTCCTGATTCGGACCATCCAGTGCCGCATTGTGCGTGCTGCGGTGCGTCAAAACCTGTGTGAGTCGCTTGGTCAGTTCATCCACTTTACGCAGGTTAGTGCTCAATTTGTCGAGGTTTTCGCCCGAGACAGCACCATCTGTGGTGTCATTGGTTGTCATATTAACGTCTTCCTCGTAGAGTTTGCATGTGCAGCATTCGGATTTTTCGGATGCCGCACGTATATGGTCGCATGTTTCAGGGGGCAAAGCGACAAACCGTCCGAGGTGCGTGGCGCTTTGGGCCCCTAGAGGTACGAAGGAATTATTAATGCGGTATATGGCCAGCTACGATCTCATGGAAACCATCCGAAACACGAACCAATGGCTGGGCGCAACGGCGCAAGCAATTGGCTCCTATCCGGCCTTTGCGATGATGCCAAGTCCCGGGTTACAGTGGATGCGCGCATGGGGTGAAGTCACTGAACGTACGTTCCAACGCATGGTGGTCAAACCCGACTGGGGGATTCCCTCGGTCACCGGCGAAGATGGCAAAGACCACCTCGTCAATGTCGAGATCGCCGTGCCCGGCGCCTTTGGCGACCTGATCCATTTCAGCGTGGCTGGCCGCAAGGCGCGTAAACGCAAGGTCATGCTGGTCGCCCCGATGTCAGGCCACTACGCAACACTGCTGCGATCGACAGTCATGTCGCTGCTGCCCGATTGCGAAGTCTATGTCACCGACTGGCACAACGCGCGCGACATTCCCGTCAGCGCGGGCAAGTTCGATATCGAGGATTACACCCTCTATCTTGTCGACTTCATGCGTCACATGGGGCCGGACACGCATGTCATTGCAGTGTGCCAGCCTGCGCCCCTGACGCTGGCGGCGACGGCCTACCTTGCGGAAGAAGACCCCGCGGCACAGCCCCGCTCGCTTACCCTGATCGGCGGGCCGATCGACCCGAACGCCAACGCGACCGATGTCACTGACTTTGGTCGCCGCGTGACGATGGGCCAACTCGAAGAAATGATGATCCAGCGCGTCGGCTTCAAATACCCCGGCGTCGGGCGCATGGTCTATCCGGGCCTCTTGCAGTTGCAGTCCTTCATGTCGATGAACTCTGAAAAACACAGCAAGGCTTTTTCTGACCAAATCAATGCCGTTGCCCGTGGCAAATCTGGCGACCATGACAAACACAACAAGTTCTATGATGAATACCTTGCCGTTATGGATATGACTGCGGAATTCTACCTGTCGACCGTCGAACGGATCTTCAAAGGTGCCGAGATCGCCAACAACGAATTCACGGTTGCGGGCAAGAAGGTCGACATCGGCAAGATCACAACCGTTGCGGTCAAAACGGTTGAGGGGGGTGCCGATGACATTTCCGCCCCCGGTCAGTGCATCGCGGCCCTTGATCTGTGTACCGGTCTGCCGGACAGCAAAAAGGCCAGCCATGTCGAGCCCGGTGCCGGACATTACGGGATTTTTGCAGGCAAAAGCTGGCGCAACAACATCCGGCCCCTCGTGTTGAACTTCATTGATGCCAATTCGCCCGAGACAGACGCGAAAGCCGCCAATAAAAACGCAGCGGCCTGACCCGGTGGCGGGCGTTGATCTGACCTTCGCCTGCGACTGCAACACCGTGCGCGGCGCCCTGATCGGGGTCAGCCCGCACAATGGTAATCGCGTTGACTGTTACTGTCACGATTGCCGTGCGGCGGAAGTCTATGCAGGCCAACCGGACCCGGCACCGGACCCGGTTGGCATATTTCAATACAAGCCCGACAAAGTGCGCATTGACGCAGGCCAGGACCAATTGGCCGTCTTTTCCTTCTCCGACAAGGGTGTCCTGCGCTGGCAGGCACGGTGTTGCGGCGCACCGTTGTTCAACACATTGCGCAGCCCCAAAATCGCATTTGTCGGCATCCGGACCGACCGTGTCAGTGATGCCACGGCCCTTGGCCCGGTTGTCAGTCGCGCCTTTGTGCGCAAGGCCAACGGCAAACGTGGGCATGACGGATTGCGACACGCGCTGTTTAATTTTGCGTCCAACGCGATCACGGCCCGCCTGACGGGGCGCTGGAAACAGACACCGTTTTTTGATGCCGCGACGGGTGAGCCAGTCAGCAAAGTCCACGTGGTGAGCGCGGCCGAGCGCGCGGCACTTGTCTTGCCAGACGTCCAACCGCCTCAGGCCTGACGCACGACCTGCGGCTGACGCATCCACTCTCTGAGCGCCGCCGTCGTCTCATCCGGCATCTCCAGAGTGGGCAGATGCCCCGCGTTGTCCAGAATGCGCAACTCCGCCCCTTGGATCAACTCAGCCATGAAGACGTGCCTTTTGACGGGGCAAAGCGCATCATGGGCGCCACACAACACCAAGGTCGGGATCTTGCATTTGCTTAAAACGTCTTGCTGGTCGGGGCGCCTTTGCAAAGCGCGTGACTGACGGACAAACACGTCGGGGCCCAGCGCTTGCGCCATATCCATCACCAAAGACAGGATTTCACCGCGATATGGCCCTGGCGCGAGGTAGTTCGGCTTCATCTCGTCGCGCATGACCTCCAGCATCCGCCCTGCGCGCACCTTGACGATCTGCGGTTCACGGGCGGCGGCGACCTGCGGGGTTTCGGCCAGTGGGTTCGTGTCCATCAGCGCCAGGCGCGTGATACGATTGGGGGCGCGGCGCAACAGCTCCATTGCAACAATTCCGCCCATTGATAGTCCTGCAAGGGCAAATCGTGGCGGCAATTCGTCCAATAATCCACTGGCGATCTCTTCGATCCGCTCGCCACGGGTGATCGGGCTGACCATAATTGAAAAATCCGGAGACAAGGCCGCAATCTGTGGCCCGAACAACCGTGCGTCGCACATCATGCCGGGAAGGAGAACCAATGGCTCAGCCATGGCGTCCGTTCGCCCGTGTCACTTGGTTCATGCCTGCCACCTTGCTGGTATTTGGAGCACCTTCCAGCATCCACCGATCCTGGGCAAGGCTTGGTTGCACAGCAAACCTCACAACTTTGGCACGTGCAGATGTGATCCCAGCGCCAAAGGTATCATGCCCAATCTTGGGAATCATCCAAACATGCGTTTCACGGATAGGCAATGCCGCGAAATGCCGGAAAGTCCGCATAGCGTTTTTGGCGCGCGGCTTTGGGCTCCGATGGCGTTTCGCCCCGTCGCAGCAGCAAGCCTTTGGGGGCAACGTAGCTGCCGATCATGCGATGGGGGTCTGGCCGCCAATCCAGATTGAATGCACAAAGCTGGGGAAAAAACCACATCGCGGAATAGGGCAGGTGATCGTGGATCCACCATGCCAAGTCGCGCCAATCCCGTCCGGCGCCGTATTGGTCCGCAAACCACGGGATGGCAAGCGACGTTCCCGCGATGGCGTCCGCGCCCTGCCCCCAATCCCAGATGTGACACTCCCACGGGTTGTCATTGCGCGCGCAGTTCAGCCCGTTGTCATTGCCATACTGATTGAGATCGGGCGAACGGTATCCTGACCGTATGGCCAAACGCCCAAATGTCTCTTCCAGCGGATCGAGAAGTTCGGTGCACAGCTTTCGTCCATGCGCGATTGCCAGATCCGGATCTTGAGGCAGGTTTTGACGCTGGTGGAAATTGCCGATCTCCGAATAAAGAAAGTCCCGCATGAAAAAGTGTTTCGATAGCCGCACGCGTCCAAGTGTCTCCAAACTCCACATGCTGGCCGGGCGCCGCATTAATTGAACCCCTCCCATTGGCATTCACTTTTCGGCCCGAGCGGCGCGTGCGGGTTCCGTGCCATTTCCCAGATATGCCTTTTCGGATCGGAGAAATCGCCGTGATTCCCGCCCCAGAATACATCTTGGGCCTCTCTCATACCTTTGGCGCCCGCCATCTCGATCAGGTGCAACACCTCAGTCGCGTCCTCTTTGCTTGGGACGTTATGGGCCAGCGCCATTGCAGCCAGACCTTGCGTCTCTTCAGGCACGCCGATTTCTTCGCCCAAAGCTTCAACGGAACAGAAGCCGAGAGTCTGGCCGATCAGATCAAAGGCAACCATACCTTCGGTGTCTTCGACACGCTCCCATCCAAAGGATTCGTAGAAGCGAGCCCGCTTTTCAATATCGCGGGCGGCCAATGTGATCAGGGAAACGCGTTGCTTCATCGATTTTCGCCCCATTGTGAATTTGACATGAAGCACGTCATGACGTGGTCGCCGAGCCATTCAGCCAATCCAAACGCTGCCAATATGGATACACGCTCTTTGACGGCGAAGATACTCATGCAGGGCATTGCCCTATGCGCCACTTGTCAAAACATCCGTCACCGCAGCTTCGATCAGACCAAGGCAGGACCCGTCCGAAAATCGATGATCCGCGTCTTTTACAAGGGTCAGATGCATATCAGGACAGTCCGCATGATCGAGCAGCCGCAGCGCGGTTTCTGTGCTGACCGCAGTGTCCGAAGTGCCTTGCAGGCAGCGCACGGGAAACGGCAGCGACAACGGGCGGCGCAGCACAAGGTTCGCGCGCCCATCCTCTATCAATCGCTGCGTGATGATATAGGGTTCCATGTAATCCGACGGCATCGCGATCTGTCCGTCGCGGGCAAGCGTCGCCTTTTGGTCCTCAGTGAACGACGCCCAGTACCCGTCCTCGGTGAAGTCGGGCGCCGCCGCAACCGTGACCAATCCTGCCACCCGATCCGGGTGCGCACGGGCGAACAACAAGGATTGCCAGCCCCCCATGGAACTGCCCACAACAATCAGTTTGTCAGTGGTCAATGCCGCAAGCGCTGCACTGGTGTCTTCGGCCCAATCCCCGATGCAGCCTTCTTCGAAAGTGCCGGAGCTTTGACCGTGACCGGAGTAATCAAATCGTAAAAAACCCTGCCTCCGTTCTTTGCACCATGCTTCCAGATGAACAGCCTTGGTGCCCGCCATGTCCGATTTCAGCCCGCCCAGAAAAACAACATAGGGGCCTCTTCCTTCGGTCAGATGATAGGCCAATTTGCGCCCCTGAGGGGTCGCTAGATATTGCGCGTCGCTCATGATTCCTCCCTGTCCGCAGTGCGCAAACCATGCGCGGGGTAGACGGCACTGTCCATGTCAGGGATGAGGAGAACAGGACTATGCAATGAGGGCGGCTTAATCTACGGGCGCTGGAGAACTTGCCGCACCTAATCGCCAGCCCGGTAGTTTTCCGTTTGGAACACCCAACTCCCCACTCGAAAGACGATGGTATGGCATATGTCTTGGCAAAAGCGCCAAGCAGTCGCTGCCTCACACCTCGATAAAACCGAAGCATGGTATCCGACAAAGTTTTGGCGCCCGAATACTATCCAGCCGGTGGGCCACGACTGACTATGCGGCGTCAGCCGCCGACATAGGGCCCTTTGGAGGGTCGATAGAATGTCTTTTGATTGTGCAACCGACCCAGCAGGTCATGAATCTGACGCACGTCCTCGTCCTGCGAGCGTGCTTTGACATCCGCCTGGGTCTTTGCCAGTTTCGACGCGCGCAACGCGTTTTCGATCAGATCCATATCCGACACTGACAATTCAAACTTTGTGTTGAACTTAGGCACTGTGCGACCTCTATCATAGACTGTGTTTCCGATACGAACATACATATGCCTACACAGCAGATTGTCCATCCCGAAATGTCGATTTCTGACCGCGAAGTGGCGCTTTTTCAGCATGCCTTGGTATACGGGGTTTCGGGTTATATGACCTAAGAGGCTTCGCCACTTCGACAGTTAACCAATACGTGCTTGGCCAAAGGCCTGGTCGCATGCCGACTGCATCACAATACGCTCAAATTGCAGTCGATAAGTCCGAGAAAACACGCAACTCTGGAAACGAGGCAGCATCGGAGCCTGCTGCCTCAAAGCAAGAGCACCCTTTATGACGCTGAACAGAAGCATGATCGGCATTCAAAGAAACCACTCATCCACTTCAACAACGAAAGCGATCGGCTCGCCATTGTCTGAAACAATATCGTTCCATGTACCCACAGGACGTGTAAACTCAGGCGTTCCGAACTGACCGAAATCCTCAGCTCCGTTCACAACGTTGTTTGGCTCTCCTCGCGCCCAATTTGTATAGTCGAACTCTTCACCGGTTACCCATCCCCAACCCCCACTGGGTTCGGAGCCGTCCGGGTCCTGGATCAAACCGAAATAAGGCCCCTGGCCGGTGTCTGTCCACGCTGCAAAATCATCGACGAAGTTCTCGAATACAAACGCGTTTTCATCTGCTGATGTTGTTGTGGCCAAATACGCAGTGCCACAAGCCAAAGCCTCCGCGCGCGCATTCGCTTCATTCCACGTCATACCTTCGGGATCAATTACGATCTTGTACCAGTGTCCGTTTCCACCATCCAACGTACTCCACTGAATCCAGCCATCTTCTCGCGGAATAATATCACAGGCTTCTTCTGCATTGACCCCGTTGAGCTTGATTGAACCGCCATTGGAGAGTTCAATTATGGCGTTGCCATGACGGTCCTCTGAAACACCGGTTACGTCAATGCCATTTAGCTTCAGACGGTCCACACCGATTTCGAAATCAGTGATTGTATTCGCCCCCGTTGCGCTTGCGGCGAAGATAAACTTATCTGCGTCAGCGCCACCGGACAATTTGTTGTTTCCAAAGGCTGCCTTCAGGACGTCTTCGCCATCGCCGCCTTTCAACACGTCGTTGCCCAAGCCGCCGATCAGGCTGTCATTGCCGACACCACCCAACAGCTTATCATCGCCTTCCCCGCCGACGAGCTTATCGTCATCGTGTCCGCCTTTCAGCTTGTCGTCACCGTTCTGTCCCCTGAGAGTGTCATTCCCTCCCCGGCCGATAATTGTATCGTTTCCAGCGAGACCTCGAATTTCTTCGCTGGATTTGCTACCGACCAAGTAATCGTCAGCAAGCGTGGGCCAAGGACAAGGGGCAGCACCGCTGACACAGATTTCACCATCGCCCTCCGAAATAAGATCAACCGCCACAGAAGGGGAATTTAACGCGCTCGTTTCAAGGCGAGTATTCAAGGAAGCTGGTTCTGAAGATGCAGTCATTTTCGTTCCTCCAAAAAATCAGATTTCGATTTGGCAATGTCGGAAACGGTACAAATACTTTCTATACTTCAGTCAAAGCGTAGAAAATGAGATCCGTCGCCATGCAGTACGGAAAAAGCACCTGATCGGAATGCTCGACCACCAAAACCTGTGCGATACAACTCTGATCATATGCGTCGCCTCGCCGCGGGTTAATTTTAGTTGAAACTGCGATTATTTGGTATGATGCATGTCAATTCATACGTGGCTTGACCTGGATGAGATGTGCTTTCTGTCTCCATGGCGTTCGATCCCGTCCACTTTGATCACTTTCGATGAGCCGCCGCAGTGTCGTCATTGAAAAGATGCACAGCGGACGATTGAGGGACAAAGAAGACTGCGCAACGGCAGCTTCGCAACACTTTGTGCCGCATAGGATTGCACTGGGCGGGAAACAGCGTTAGGCCCTCCATCGCGCTGGGATCATTTATGCCCGATCCGGCAAAACAGCACCAAAACACGCTTCGCGTTTTCAAGGGCATAACCGCAACCGGGCGTTCCGTGGGCGCCAAACTGACGAGGATGCCGACATGGCCCAAATTTCTCTGACTTTCCCCGATGGCAATGCACGCGACTATGAGGCCGGGATTACCCCCGCCGCTGTCGCCGAGAGCATTTCCAAATCCCTGTCCAAGAAAGCCATCAGTGCGACCGTTGATGGCCACCACTGGGATCTGGCCTGGCCAATCGATTCCGACGCGCAGATCGCCATTCACACCATGGCGGACGAAGAGCAGGCCAATGAATTGATACGCCACGATCTGGCGCACATCATGGCGCGTGCCGTTCAGGAAATCTGGCCCGACACGCAAGTGACCATCGGCCCCGTCATCAAGGACGGCTGGTACTATGACTTTGACCGGGCCGAGTCTTTTACGCCCGAAGACCTCGCCGTCATCGAAAAGAAGATGAAAGAGATCATCAACAAGCGGGATCCCGTCCGCACCGAAGTGTGGGACCGCGACGTGGCGATCCAGTATTACACCGACCGGGGCGAGCCCTACAAAGTCGAGTTGATCGACGCCATTCCGGGCAATGAGCCACTGCGCATGTACTGGCACGGCGATTGGCAGGACTTGTGCCGCGGCCCACACCTTCAACACACCGGTCAGGTGCCCGGCGACGCGTTCAAGCTGATGTCGATTGCCGGCGCCTATTGGCGCGGTGACAGCAATCGCGCGATGTTGCAGCGTATCTACGGCGTGGCCTTTACCGGCAAGGAGAAGTTGCGCGCGCACTTGAATATGCTCGAAGAGGCCGCCAAACGCGACCACCGCAAACTCGGCCGCGAGATGGACCTCTTTCACATGCAGGAAGAGGCCCCGGGCCAGATTTTCTGGCACCCGAACGGCTGGAGCATCTACACTTCGTTGCAGGATTACATGCGCCGCAAACAGCGCGCGGGCGGCTATCAGGAGATCAACACACCTCAGGTGGTCGATCGCAAACTCTGGGAAGCGTCGGGACACTGGGACAAATACCAGGAGCATATGTTCATCGTCGAGGTCGAGGAGGAACATGCCAAGGAAAAGGCAATCAACGCCCTCAAGCCGATGAACTGCCCCTGCCATGTGCAGGTGTTCAATCAGGGTCTGAAATCCTATCGGGACCTACCGCTTCGTCTGGCCGAGTTCGGATCATGCTCGCGCTATGAACCCTCGGGCGCGCTGCACGGAATCATGCGGGTGCGCGGCTTTACCCAGGACGACGCGCATATTTTCTGTACCGAAGATCAGATCCAAGACGAATGCGCGCGCTTCATCAATTTCCTTGCGGATATCTACAGCGATCTGGGCTTCGAAGAGTTCGAGATCAAATTCGCCACCCGCCCCGAAAAACGCGTGGGGTCCGACGAAAGCTGGGATCATGTGGAGGGTGCACTGGAAGCCGCGATCAAGGCCACCGGTCGCAGCTTTACGCTCGAACCCGGTGATGGGGCGTTTTATGGCCCCAAACTGGATTTCTATCTGACGGATGCCATCGGACGGGTCTGGCAATGCGGCACCTTTCAGGTGGACCCGAACCTGCCCGAACGGCTCGGTGCCACTTACATCGCGCCGGACGGATCAAAACAGCGACCCTACATGTTGCACCGGGCAACCCTTGGCTCGTTCGAGCGGTTTATCGGCATCCTCATTGAAGAGCACGCAGGCAAGCTGCCCTTCTGGCTGGCGCCCAGGCAGGTCGTGGTGGCCTCGATCACTTCGGAAGCGGATGAGTACGTGACGGAGGTTGTCCAAACCTTGCGCGCCGCCGGGGTGCGGGCCGAAGCAGACATCCGCAACGAAAAGATCAACTACAAGGTCCGCGAACATTCGGTCGGCAAAGTGCCGGTGATTCTGGCCGTCGGGGCGCGCGAAGTCGAAGAGCGCACTGTTTCCGTCCGCCGATTGGGTCACAAGCAAACCAATGTCGAAACATTGGACGCGGTTACGGCGGCTTTGGGCATCGAAGCGACGCCGCCTGACCTTTTGTAAAAGCTGAAACTGCAACATTTCACGTGGCCTGTTACAACAAAGGGCCGGAATTTGCAGAATTTACGCCAGATTTCTGACATCTTATAACGGGCCTGTGACTCACAGGCTCGTGACTGGTATGATCGCCTGTCCCTGCCCTAACGTAATGGCACACCCGGTTCGAAACCGATATCCATAAGGGAAGTTGAAGATGTCGAATACAATGAAATCCGTAGCGCTCGTCGGCGCATTTGCTGCTGCAATGACCGCCCATGCAACCACATCGGCTGAGGCCGCCTCCAAGGAAAAATGCTTCGGCATTTCGTTGGCTGGGGAAAATGACTGTGCGGCCGGTGCGGGCACGACCTGTGCAGGCACATCCACAGTCGATTATCAGGGCAACGCGTGGACGTTGGTCGATGCGGGCACCTGCACTGAAATCGAACTGCCCGAGATGGCAGACGGCACCGAGCGCAAAGGCTCGCTCGAAGAGCAGACCCGCGATCTGCCAGCGTAAGCTGACCCCAGAAAAGCGTCGGGCCGCTTGTGGCCCGGCGTCCCAGTCTCGGCCAAAGGATACGCTATGCTGGATGCGACACGACATCCGCCCCGTTTGCCAGCAGCCCCCGGCGTCGGATTTAAACCCCAACATTTCAATGCGTTGCGCAGCGACCCCGGCCCGGTCAAGTGGCTGGAAGTACATGCAGAAAACTACATGGGCGACGGTGGCCGCCCGCATGCGCAACTGCGCGCCCTGAGAGACAATTTTGCCATTTCGGTACACGGTGTCGGACTGTCGATCGGCGGCGAAGGCGCGCTGGACGCGGCACACCTCGGGCGGCTGAAAACACTTCTCGACTGGCTGGAACCCGCCAGCTTTTCCGAGCATCTGGCATGGTCGACGCACGGGGCCGAATTCCTCGATGATCTGCTGCCCCTGCCCTATACCGATGCCACGCTGACCCGCGTCACAGATCACATCGACCAAGTCCAGGATACGCTGAACCGCCAGATGTTGCTGGAAAACCCTTCCAGCTATCTGGCCTTCACCGAGAGCACATGGTCCGAGACCGACTTTCTTGCTGAAATTGTCCGGCGGACCGGATGTGGCCTGTTGCTCGATGTAAACAACGTCTTCATCTCGGCCACCAACCTTGGATATACCGCGACCGGTTATCTGGACGCCTATCCCACAGCCGCTGTCGGCGAAATCCATGTGGGCGGTCACGACGAAGACACCGACGACCAAGGAGCCCCCTTGTTGATCGACAGTCACGGATGTGCCGCAGTTGATCCGGTCTGGGCATTGCTTGAACACGCGCTGGCCACCACAGGCCCCCGGCCCGTTTTGGTCGAATGGGACAATGACGTGCCCGACTGGCCTGTCCTGCGCGCCGAAGCAGAACGCGCCGCAGCATCCCTGTCTGCAATAGCGGTGCGCTGACCCCAATGGCACCCAATCAATCCCAACTCCGCGCGGCCTTGCTGGACCCTGCACAGCCGAGCCCAGCTGGATTGACCGATGGTCAGGGCAAACCGACCCAAAAACGCTTTGACGTCTACCGAAATAACGTAACCGTTGCCCTGTCCGACGCGCTGCGCGCCAGCTTTCCGGTGCTGCGCAAACTCTTGGGCGACGAGAATTTTGATCAACTTGCCCCCCTTTTTGCACGTTCACACCCACCGTCTTCGCCGCTGATGATGTACTATGGCGATGCAATGCCGACATTCCTGAAGGGTTTCGCACCGCTGGCGCATATTGGCTATTTGTCCGACATTGCGCGGCTGGAGCTTGGTCTGCGGCGCGCCTATCACGCAGCGGACTCGGAGCCGCTGGACCCTGCGGTTTTGGAATCCCTTGCCCCCGAAGCGTTACAGGCCTCGACCTTGACCTTCGCCCCGGCTGTCCAGCTCATCACATCCGACTGGCCGCTGTTCGATATCTGGCGCTACAACATGGTTGATGGCGCGCCGAAACCACAGGCCGTTGCCCAGTCCGTGCTGATCACCCGGGCCGCGTTTGACCCGTCACCACATCCGCTTGATCCGGCTCAGGCGGCATGGATCACGGCCATCCAGGGTGGAAAAACAATCGATGCCGCGCACGACGCCGCCTTGGCCATCGCGGCGGATTTCGACCTCTCGCCTCTTCTCACGGTGCTTCTGCAAAACGGTGCGCTGATCCGAATGACGACCCCAAAGGACTGAAAAATGAACATTTTGTATCGCCTGCACAGCGCCATTTTTGCCCGACTGGAACGAGCAGAGTGGATTCTGCCGACATTGGCCCGCTTTCTCTTTGCAGCGGTGCTTGCGGGGTATTTCTGGGTGTCTGCCATGACCAAGGTCGGTGACGGCATCTTTGGCGTGTTCCAGCCATCTCTCGGAGCCTATGCCCAGATCTTTCCCAAGGTTATGGAATCGGTGGGCTATGACGTGGATGCGCTGTCACTCTATCATTGGGCTGTGGTCACAGCGGGCACATTGGCGGAGTTCATCCTGCCCGCATTGATCATATTGGGTCTGCTTACGCGGCTGTCTGCAATTGGGATGATCGGGTTCATCATCGTTCAGTCGTTGACCGACCTGAACGGCCACGACAAATGGGGCGACAATCTGGTTCTGGGTGCGTGGTTTGACGCGCCGTCCAATAGCCTGATCATGGATCAACGGTCGCTGTGGATTTTCCTGCTGCTGGTGCTGGTTATCAAGGGTGCAGGCCCTGTGTCCTTCGACCGGGCACTGCGCTCCCGCAACGCAGCCCTCTAACTGACGCCAAGGGCGGCCTGAACGTCCTTGGTCCATCCAAGATGCAACGTGTCACCATCTGAGATCAGAGGGCGCTTCATCAAGTTGGGGTGCTCTGCCAGTAACGCCAGCGGCGGCGCTTGCCGCTGTTCGTCGCTCAGCGCGCGCCAGGTGGTGGATCGAGTGTTTATCAAGGCCGGGCCAAACTGAGCGAGCGCCGCCTTCATGACCTCGGGCGGAACGCCTTCGGTGCGCACGTCGACGAAGTGCGCATCTTTCAGCGCCTTGATCGCCTTGCGACAGGTGTCGCAGGTTTTTAAACCGAATAATTCCATAGCCTCACCTCACATCTGCGTTGAATTAAGCATCACCAGCGTCTGATTGCACTCTCAATGTCTTGAAATTTCCCGGTCCAGCGCAATGTCTAGGTTAGCGGGTGGTTTTTGCGCCATTTCGGCAGCCCACCGCATCAATTCAGTCCCGTTTGCGGGGCGGACGTAAAGGCGAAAGGAGGCACGGATCATGCCAACTGGCACCGTGAAGTGGTTCAACACCACAAAAGGCTATGGCTTCATCGCACCTGATGGCGGCGGAAAAGACATATTTGTTCATATTTCAGCGGTCGAACGCTCTGGGCTGACCGGGCTCGCGGACAATCAGAAGGTTGGCTTCGAGTTACTCGAAGGCCGCGACGGTCAGGAAATGGCGGGCGACCTCAAACTTCTTTGATGACTCGCGCGGGCGCGTCGCGGCGCGTTTCATCACACATGTTGCGCTCACGCCGTCGGACATAGGTCTGACACACAACCTTTGACCTCTGCCGGACCTGCCGGTTTTGCGCGCCTGCAGGTGTGCTGAAAGGATTGTGCTAAAGACCAGAGGTGGCCGGACTTCTCGGCGGCCTTGTCTGCGCATGTCCGTAAGGCAGCGGATGTGGTAGCAATGCTGTTTACAGAACTTGAACTCGTAAGGATGGCTCTTGCGCATCCTTTTGATATTAAAGGTATTTCCAAAGAGCCTTCGCGGTCAGCGTCCGACAAGACAATGCGCGCATAAGGACGTGTAGCCGCGAAACCGGACACGCGCGCCGTGGGTGCGGGTTTTGATTTCGTAATTAGGGATACGCAGCAGAAAGCGAGCCAAGGCGATGCGCCCTTCGAGCCGCGCCAATGTCAGACCGACGCAAACATGCGGGCCGCCCGCAAAGGCGAGATGCCGGTTGGGTTTGCGGCTGATGTCAAAGACATCGGGGTCGCAGAACTGATCCGGGTCGCGGTTGGCCGCCCCGATACACAGGTGCAGGTTGGTGCCTTTTTTAATAAAAATCCCATTTATTTCCGTATCTTGCGCGGCCTCTCGATTGCCGAACTGGTTGGGCGAGGCCATGCGCAACACCTCTTCGACGGTTGTGTCGATCAAGTGAGGAGAGCCGCGCAATTGCGCCTGGGCGGCGGGATTGTCATGCAGAAGGGCCAGACCGTTTCCGATCAGGTTGGTCGTGGTTTCGTGGCCGGCATTGAGGATAAAAATACAGTTTTGGATCAGCTCGATTTCGCTCAACTGGCCGTCACTGTCGCCTGCAATGAGCCGGGTCAGGACGTCTGTTTCCGGATCGCCGGGATGGGCGCGGCGATGGGCGATAAGCTCTTGAAGATAAGATTTAAATTCAGATACGGCGGCGTTGCCATCGGCCAGTTGTTGCGGGGTAAGCGTCGGCTCCAACGCGCCCAGAATGGCGAGGGACCAGCCGCGCAGAGGGCCTCGGTCTTGCAGGGGAATATCGAGCAGGTTGCCGATGATCTGGATCGGGATCTGGGCCGCGAAATCTTCAATAAGATCAGGGTGTTCGGGCAAAGTGTCGAGCAGGTGATCGACCGTCTTGATCAATCCCGGTTCCAGCCGCTGGATGGCGCGCGGGGTCAGGGCGCTGGACATGATCCGGCGGACGCGGGTGTGCAGAGGCGGATCGTTAAAGACGAGCGAGGTGGTGTGATGCTCGAACAGCGGGCTATCTGACCCGAATTTCGGTTTGAAAACAACACGTTTGTCGGAGGTGAAAAGGTTCGAGTCCTTGTACACATGGCTCAGATCGGCGTGGCGCGACAGGATGATCGAGCCATCGCGCTGCGGGCAGATCGGCTTATCGCGCAGCAGGGCATCGTAATGGACAAAGGGATTTTCGTGAAAATCCGGGGGGAGTTGGGTCAGGTCCAGCATGTGGCGAGTGTGCCGCAGGGCGGACCTGCGCGCAACGCTCGGTGCCACGTGCCGCGAATCGGTCTGATTTTGCGGGTTAACGCCTGAAAACATGGGGTTTGGGCGGTGCAGCATCCGTACACCATGCGTGCACCCCCTGTGCACCGGCTGTGCAGCGCGGGCGGGGTTAACGCTCCGTACGGTGGAGTCTGTGACCAAAGGGTTAAGACCCGCGTTTGCCGTTGAGCGCGAAGCCGGGACAGCGCCGGGCCGCGGGATGGCGCTGCGACGGGTGTGCTGTGCGGTTTATGGTTGTGATGGTAGCTATTTTGCTGGGGCGATGTGCTTGTGGTGACGAAGCGCCGTTCCGGGGGGCGGACCGGCGCTGGCACGGCGGCCTTCGGCCTTGATTCCGTGCTGAGCTCAAATCAAAACATTGTTAATTTGAGAAGCTTTCATTGCCGAGCTCAATGCTTTCACTATGGGCAATCATACGCACATAACCTCTAAACCGACATTCCCCAAGTGGCCTGCCATCTGACGCGAAGATCGCCTGATCAGGCCTGCGGATCAAGTATCTTTTA
>NZ_JAIMIA010000061.1 GCF_019966495.1 Tateyamaria pelophila
CATGACCGCTGAGACATAATCAAGGGTGGGTCAAATCTCGGTGAAAATACCGGGTCACTTCTCAGCGAAAATCAACAGGCCGGTCTTGGAAAATCGCTGCGCCGCCGAAATTCCCATGCTGCGCCGCCGCGTCTGGTTGAGAAATTTGATTGTCACGCGTAGGGAAGTTTTGCTGCACCAGCATCAGGCGGGAAAGTCCCGCACCTTACCAGTTCGCGACCCGCGCGGCGAAGGTCGACTAACGCTGTTTTTGGGTCAAGGGCTGAGGTGCCGCTTCGCGCTGACACCAGCCGACTGCACCTGCAGCATCGCGAGCTATCTGACTGGCAAGACAGGCCTTATCGCGTCGTTGCGCATTGCCTGATTTAAAGAGATTGGATGCCGGAAAAAAGGGCAAGCGCGAGGCTGCCCAGTCTGAGGCAGATAAAGCGGTGCAGGCGGCAACACTTTGAGCAGTTGAGGTGTCATACAGGCGAAACCTCAAAGTTCACTATTTGCATGCCACAGGATTCTGCAAGAAACAGAGAGGTTTAAAGGATTCAGAGTCACTGGAAAGTCACAGATTGGTGTTTTCAATTCGATACACCCGCCCACGCTGATCCTCCTTCTCGGAGGTGATATTCAGACCCAGCTTTTTCTTGAGCGCGCCGTACATGGCACCTCGGCAGGTGTGTGGAGCCCACGTCAATGCGGTTGTGATCTCCGCGATCGTCGCCCCTTCCGGCGCGCGAAGCATGGCGATCAGTTGGGCCTGTTTCGTGCCTGCGCGGGGTGTGCGCTTCTTGCACGGTTCCTGAGGGGCTGGTTCGGCTGCCGCGCCCTCGGGCTCAATGCCGATGGCGGCAAGCCCTGCATCGGTTGCAACCAGCGTGACGCCGTGGCCGTCGCCGGTTTCGCGCCAGACGGGCTCACCCGTACGCATGTTGGTATCGACTTCTTCGAGGAAGCCTTTTGTGATCAGGGTCTGAACCACCTTTGCGGCGGCACCGCCGCGCAGATGCGAGGGCAGGGGCAGGGCCATGCGGTCCTCGTTTTGGGCCGCGCGGGACAGGATGATGGTCTGGGTGTCAGAAAGCTTGGTCATGGGGTCGTCGCCTGTGATTTCGGCAGCATGTGCATCCAACATGCTCAGAGGCGTCATCAGGCAGGCGGATGACACCGGCAGCCAGAATGCGGCCGAGTTCTTCGAGGCGCGCGTCTGCTGACATGCGCTCAGGACAAAGGGGATTGGGACCCGAAGCCGGGGTTGAGACATCATTAAGCATGGGAGCGCCTTTTCATTTGATGCCCTATCTGGGCTTCAAAAGGTGCTGGTATTCAAGTTAAAACAATGGGTTGCGGTGGTTGTGCGTTGGCCTGCGTAATGGATCGGATTTGCGTCGCGTGAACCTTCAGTGCCGCGTGGCCTGCCGAACCATCGAATCTGTCTCGAGTTTGAGCGCAACTTTCCAAAGAGGGGTTTTGGTGAACACGCTTTCCTGCGACCGAAAGGATTTCCCAGGGCGTGTTTCTTGCAGCAGGCCCGTCCAGATCAGTGGGCGAAGCACCTGGATGTAAAGATTGCCCATGACTTCGTCATAGCGCGGGAATGGGCTCGGCTCCGGTTCGCCAAAAAGCACGTGCCGTAGTTCTTCGCCTGTAACGCCATTCTCGGCCTCCACGTTAATCACGTTGAGGAAGATATCCCAGTTCCCCAAGAGGCGTTCGTCCGGGAGACGGGACCAGGCGGAATGATCAATCTCGAAGAGATAGAAGGGGGTGATGATCCCGAATAGGCGGCCCGGGTGACCGATAAGTTCGATCCCGGCCTTGGTCAATTTGAACTGGCCCTTGTAATGCCGCCCCATCTTCAGCGTTGTCAGCAGGAAATGGATGTCTCCGAGCGGCATGAAATCCTGCTCGTTCAGCACTTTGTTGACTGCAAAGAGATCTGCTTCGGTATGGCCTGGCCAGTCAAACTCAGCGGCGGCCCAATGGACGAAGTTCCGTTTGAAGGCTTTCGACGGCGTCAGCCCGATCCCGCCATGTTCGGCGATGTAGGCGAAGGTTTTCTGAAAACCCCGCAAGAGCGGCGAAAAGGCAAGCGCGGGTTCGTCATCTGCAAGAGAGCGCAACTCGATCATGCGGCATCACCTCCCACCAGCCATTCGTCCAGCTTGGACCAGCGCCGTCGTCCTGAAACGTTCTTCACTGCGATGGCCACCGCCTTGCGTTGGCCGACGATTACCACCAGGCGCTTGCCACGAGTAATACCGGTATAAAGCAAGTTGCGCTGAAGCATGGCGTAATGCTGCGTCAGGACCGGGATGACAACGGCGGGGTACTCCGATCCCTGGCTTTTGTGAATCGTCGCGGCGTAAGCCAGTACCAGCGTATCAAGTTCTCCGAACAGGTAGGTTACGGTCCGGCCGTCAAAGCTGGCGGTCAACTCGCCCTCATTGAGATCGACACCCTCAACGTAGCCGATGTCTCCGTTGTAGACCTCTTTGTCATAGTCGTTCTCGATCTGCATGACCTTGTCGCCGGGTGCGAAGGTCGACCCAAATCGTTCCACCTTATTCTCCCCGGAAGGATTCAGCGCGGCCTGAAGCTCGATGTTGAGCGAGCGGGCGCCGACACCTCCGCGGTTCATTGGGCAAAGAACCTGGATGTCCCGAATGGGGTCCAGACCGAAGCGTTTTGGGATCCTGTTCTTGACCATATCGAGAATGCGCGTCACCGCCTGATCCGGATCTTCGGCGGGAACAAAATAGAAATCGCTCTCGCCATCGGGCTTGGTCAGGTCCGGCAATTGGCCCTGATTGATCCGGTGGGCGCTTGTGATGATCTTGCTCTGGGCGGCCTGCCGAAACACTTCCGTCAGCCGCACAACAGGAATTGCGTTGGATCCGATGACATCAGCCAGTACCTGCCCAGGCCCGACGGAAGGCAACTGGTCGATATCTCCGACGATCAGGAGCGCCGCATGATCCGGAACTGCCTTGAGGAGCGCATGCATCAGGGAGACGTCGACCATTGAGCTTTCATCAACGACCAGCAGATCGCAGTCGAGAGGGCTCTCCTCGTTTCGCTTGAAGCCGAATGACTTCGGATCGATTTCCAGCATACGATGGATGGTCTTCGCCTCCATGCCTGTCGCTTCTTTCATCCGCTTGGCAGCCCGCCCGGTCGGGGCGCACAGCAACAGCTTGACGGCTTTTGCCGCCAGGATTTGCAGGATCGAGTTCACGATGGTGGTTTTGCCAACGCCGGGTCCACCGGTGATCACCATGACCTTGGAGCGAAGCGCGAGCCGAATGGCCTCAGCTTGGGTCTCAGCAAGTGTCAGTCCCGTCTTCTTCTCGATCCAAGGGATTGCCTTGTCGGCATCAATGTCTGGCCAGGGAAGCGGACCAGAGATCAGATGCTGGAACCGGTCGGCAACACCTTTCTCCGCGTGATAAAGCCCGCTTAGGAAGACGCAGGGCATATCGCCGACGGTGTCTGCGGTCACCGTGCCTTCAGACATTTCCAATTCGATGGCCGTGTGGATCAGGTCATCCGGGACCTCGAGCAACTTGATTGCCAGAGGGATCAGCTCTTCCCGCGGCAGGCCGCAATGCCCGTTGCCCATGGCCTCAGTTAGGGCGTAAGAAATCCCGGCGCGAACGCGGATCATGGCGGTTTTTTCGATGCCGAGTTTATCGGCGATCAGATCCGCCGTTCGGAACCCGATGCCGCGAATGTCCCGCGCGAGGCGGTAGGGGTTCTCGCTCATCACCTGCACGGAATCGACGCCATAGGTCTTGAAGATGCGCACGGCCCTGGCGGTTCCGACCGCGTGGCTGTGGAGAAACACCATGATTTCGCGAATGACTTTCTGATCGGCCCAGGCTGACGTGATCTTGTCAGCGCGTTTCGGCCCGATGCCTTCGACTTCCCGCAATCGAGCAGGCTCGGCCTCGATCAGGTCGAATACGTCCTTGCCGAACATCTTGACCATCCGTTTCGCGTAAACAGGTCCAATGCCCCGGATCATGCCGGAGCCGAGATATTTCTCGATGCCATCAAGCGACGTGGGCGCTGAGGTCTTCAGGAACCGGGCACGGAATTGCAGTCCGTGCGTACGGTCATTGACCCATTCGCCAGAGGCGGTGACCCATTCCCCGGCCGAGATCATTGCCGCATGTCCGATGGTCGTGACAAAGTCCCTGTGGCTACGTGCTTTCAAGCGCAGCACGCAAAAGCCGCTTTCAAGGCTGTGGAAGGTCACGCGTTCAACCAGACCGGCGAGAACTTCGCCCGGGTTGTCTTGATGCGCGGGCCCCTTGGTCTTCACGGCTCTCGATCCCTGGTACTTTTCGCAAGATCCGCGATTGCCTTGCTGAACAGATGGCGCGGTATATTCACAAGCGCAAACCGGCGCCGTTCCTCTGGCCTGCAGCGCTGATCTGCTTCGATGCATAGTTCAACGGTCTCTGAACTCGCATGCAGGGTTGCCGATGTCGCCACACAACACGCTGTCTTCGACCGTCTTCCCAAACACTGTGTTTGAGAACTGTGTCACAAATATTTTGGGCAAAGACTCTGGGCCACTTGCTGGCGCAGCCCCGAAACTAAGGTTTTTTACTAACAATTTCGAGCCCACAGCACCGCATCTTCCAACCGGTCGTCACCCCAGAACACTTCGCCATCCACTACAAAAGTTGGCGAACCAAATACACCGAACTCCATCGCCTCTTCAGTCGCAGCAGATAGAGCATCTACGATGCTCTCAGATTGTGCGGCAGCGAGAACTTTGGCGGGATCACAACCGATTTCCTCAAGACTGGAAGACAGGTTTGGTTCCTCACCGGCTGGTTCGCCAGCTTCAAACCAGCGCTTGTAAGTCGCCCGGGTGTAGTCTTCGACCCAACCTTCGTTGACGCCAACCATTGCAACTTGATTGGCCAAAACCAACCCCGGCAAAGGGTAAGGGGCCGGTACCTTGGGCGAGAGCCCGTATTTTTGCGCTCGTCGTTCGATGTCGCGCCACATGTACGCAGCTTTGACCGGTTTGCCTTTGAAGGGGATGTTATTCTGTTCGACCATCACATGTCGAACATCGAAAGGTCGCCAACGGAACTTCACATTATGCTTTCGCTTGACCTCGGGAAGACGCATGACGGTCAGGTAGCTGTAAGTGCTACCAATGGAGTACCAGAAATCGATATCAGCCAAGGCAGGCTCCTCCAGCTTTCTGAGTTGCGACAGACGCTAGCTTCTATAATCCCTCAACGAGGATCAGGTCTGTGTCGGAAATCCTCTCTCTGACGGCACGTGCCTCAGTGTAGGCATCGGACTCATAGAATGCCCGAGCCGTATCAATGCTTTCAAATTCAATCACGATAGCCAGCCCCTGTGCACCGCCCTCGCGATGGTCTGGTGATGGATTCCTCACCAGGACTTTACCATTGTGCGCTTTGATTGCCGCGCCCGATAGTTGCTTGAACTCCTCAAAGGCGTCTTTATCGTGAACACGGATGTGCGCAACCAAATATCCTTTTGTCATTACAGTCCTCCCGTATCTTGTTTATATGCTTTGAAAGGTAACTGCGGCTCGAGACTGTGTCTACAGATGTTGCTCGCCACGCTGGAAGCCATCATGCTCCTCGAGAACCAGAGGAGGCTTCAAAGAAACTCATGAGCGTTTATGTCATCGGTCAATTGAACATTCACAACCCCGAGGACTACGAGGCGTATCTGGCTGGGTTCACACCGATTTTCGAACGCTACAACGGCGAACTGCTCGCGACATCGCAGCAAGAGACTGAAGTCCTGGAAGGCACTTGGGCGATGCCACGAACCGTTTTGATGAGGTTTCCAGACGCTGAAACAGCCCGTGCTTGGTACAATGACCCTGACTATCAGAAACTTGCTGAAATTCGTCGCCGCAACGCGGATACGAACTTGGTGATTGTACACGGGATGGATTGATCGCTTGGAAGGCAATTCAAAGGTGCAGAAAGATCAACCCGACGAAGGACAATATTCACCCTAGTATAGCTACGGGGAAGCATGAGTTCGACCGGCTCTGCACAGAACTGGACATCGAACACCGCCTGACGCCACCAAGATCACCTCAAACCAACGGCATGGTCGAGCGATTTAACGGCCGGATTGAGGACGTGCTGCAAAGCCACCACTTCCGATCTGGTGAGGAGCTGGATGCTACGCTGCATCGCTACGTCTGGCTTTACAACCAGCAGCTTCCGCAGTCAGCATTAGGCAGCAAGACGCCCTTGCAAGCTATGAAGGACTGGCACACACTCAAACCGGAATTGTTTAAGAAACAGCCATACTACCGTCCGGGATGTGACAGATCGACATTCACGGCCCATTGCAGCCATTCACTCCGCCTCGCTCATGCTGCGGTGCGGCCCGTCATACCGGACTTTCGCTGCAATCGCGAAATCAATTGATGGGCGAATTCACAGTCTGCGGACAAAGGGTGAATTCGCTTCAGGCGCGAATATGGCCGCTTTACCGCTCATATTGAACCTCAACACCGGGTCGCGCACTATCGTATATTTTGCGCAACCCTCTGCGCGACCTGAGGTGGAAAGCATCGTTCCCAGATTGAAGCGGGTTTCGGGAAGCGAACTTGATCCAAGCCAGTCGACTTAGGTGCCAATGCACAGCGAAATGCACCGGGCCTACCTTGCCCGGCTTTTTGAGGATTTCCTCTGAGAAAGCGTGTCTGCATTGCGCTCGGATTGTTTGGGCGTTCTTGAAGGCCGTGGTCATGCTCTGGGCTGAGCATGTGTCACCACACAAGGCAACTGAGCGGTTTGTTTGCTATTCAATCAACGCCAGTGAAAGCCACGGCACGAATGTAACAATCGTCAAGACGAGCAGCATCAACAAGACAAAAGGCAAAACAGACATCGCGACATCCCAGATACGTTCTCCGAATGACCGGGACGCGATCAGCAGGTTCAGTCCGACAGGCGGGGTCAGCAAGCCGATCTCGAGATTGACGACCATGATGACACCAAGGTGGACAGGGTTCACGCCAATCGTCGCGCCCACAGCCATCATCATAGGGGCCAACAGCAAGATCGCTGACACCACATCGATCAGGCACCCGATGATCAAAAGCGTCAGGTTAAGGGCCAAAAGGATCGCGACCTTGCTTTCGAAGACATCTTGAACCCAATCGGCAAAGGCGTCCGGCAGTCCCTCACTTGCAAGAAACGACTTCAGCATCAGGGCGACGGCCACAATCGGCATCAGTGTTCCCAACATGACCACACTGGATTTCATGATCTCAAACAATCCGGCAAACCCGAAAGATCGGTAGATCAGCACTTCCATCGCCGCGGTATAGACCACTGCAACTGCGGCCGCTTCAATAGGCGAGAACACACCTGAATATATTCCTCCCAACAGAATTACCGGGGCCAAAATGGCGAAAAACCCGTTGTGAAAAGACGCAATGAGCCGTCGGGAGGAGAACGTACCCCGCGCCACTTCCCGGTTTGTGAAGACGCTGTAAACGGCGAAAATGAGCGCCAATAGTATTCCAGGCAAGACACCGGCAAGAAAGAGATCGGCAACACTTGTATCGGTCACAAGTCCATAGACGATGAGGGGGATAGAGGGCGGTATCAATATGCCCAGTGTTCCGGCGGACGTCACCGACCCGATCGCAAATCGGCTGCCATATCCCGCATCCTTGAGGGCCGGGTACATAACCGACCCGATCGCAATCAGTGTCGCGGCCGAAGATCCCGAGATCGCCGAGAAACAAGCGCAGGCGAGGATGGTGGCAACGCCCAATCCTCCGGGCATCCAGTCCGTCGCAGACCTGAACACTTCGACCAGATGGCCGGCAATGGACCCGCGCGCGATGAGATTGCCTACCACAAGATACATCGGGATCGCCAACAGCGCATGGTTGTCCATCGCTGTCCAAAGGTCCTCGACAACATACAGAACGGTTCCGTTGCCATAAACGACCTGAACAAAGGCTGCTGAAACAAGCAGGATGAGAACCATGTTCTGGCGCAGCACCAGAAGAGTAAACACGATGAGAAACAGCAGCAGAGAATTCATGAGGCTCAACCAGACAAGGCTTCCTTTGTCTTTGGAGAGACTGCGAAAATCGTGTGTTTCAAGGCGCACGACGCAAGAACGTAAGGCACGACAATCTGAACCGGCCACAGGGGTACATTGAGGACCGGCACGCGGTCCGCGTAGGCATAGGACTGCGTGACGAATTCAATCGCAAAGACTGCGAATACCCCGAACAGGGCGGCTGAAATCGCATCTCCAACTCTGTCGGCCCAGACGTGCGGGATGATTTTGTCCGCGATTGTCGGCCTGAAATGCACGCCAGAGCCTGTCGCGAGCGTCAGCCCAAGCATGCAGGCCACGATGCCCGACAGAATTCCCACTTGCGGCGACCCTCGCACCGCAACCGAAAAAACGTCAACAGCGATAACATCCACCACGAGAACCAGGACAAGCGTCGAACAGGCCAATACTGCGAGGCCCGCCTCGAGCCGGGTCAAGACCCTCAATAGCTGCTGAGAACTAGCCATCACAAGCTGCCTTGGCCGCCTCTATTCTGGCCAACATCTGCACCGCACTCTCACCGAGCGATACCGCAAGTTCATCCTGAATTCCCTCCGCGGCGGTTCGCCATGCGCTTCTTTCACCCTCTGATAAACCCCTGACGGAAACGCCTGCGTCTGACAGCTGGCTGAGCATCTTTTCTTCTGTGTCAAGAATGGTCTTCGAAAGACGAGGGCCGGAAGATGTCACGATTTCAAGCCATTTCCGCTCCTGTGGGCTCAGGCGATCATAAGTCGATTTGGAAACCGCGATCGTGCCGATCAGGCGGGTGTGGTTGCTGACCGTCAGATGCGGTGCAATCCTGTGGATGCCGATGCCGACACCAAAGGCAGCAGGTAACAATGCTGCATCTACTCCGCCGGTCTGTAACGACAGGATCGTGTCTGAAATCCCCAGCGGCACTCCAACCGCTCCCAGTCTGCGGGAAAACATCATATCGACCGATGTTTCGGAAATTCGGACTTTTTTGCCTTCAAGATCGGAAGGAGTAGCGATCGGATCTCTCGAAAACACAATGACATTGCCAACTTCGAGCCAGCCCAAAGGCACCAACTGCGCGTTTTCCATCGAGTCTCCGAGGATTGAACCAAGGTGATTTACTGTGACGCAGGACCCTTGCGCGGTTGTATCAAAGAGAAAAGGTGACGAAACAAGGTCGATCTCCTGCTCAATGAGCGACAGATAGACATTGCTGATCATGATCATGTCCAGCCGCCCCTTCATGCCTTGCCGCAGAAGTGTCTTTTCACCGCCCAATGCAGCGTCGCCGATGACCCTGATGCGCAAAGCCCCATCTGAGGCTTTCTCGATCTCGTCGGCGACGTCCTGCACCCACACACCCCACGGCGAAGAACTGGGAGCCGCCGTCCCGAGCCGAAGTTCGGTTTGTGCTTGCGCCGCCCCGTTCAGGAGGATCGCAGTCAGGATGGATGCTGGGGCGACCGGTCGCACGGCCCTTGCCCATGCAAGAATGGACAAGACGCAAGTGATCAGTCTGGAAAAGCCAAAAATGATTGTCTTCATTTGATGAGCCCCGCACCGCTTACAGCAGGGTAGCATACGCTCAGAAAAATCGCACCGGGGATGGCAGGTTTGGTCAAAGACTTGGCAGAACATGCCAATACCCGAGCAATGCCCGGCGTTAAATTCAGCCTCATAACGCGCTTCGAAACCCATCAGCGTTTGTCCGGGTGTCAGAGACCCTCCCCGCCTGACGTCCCGGACGCTCCGGTCGCCTTGCCGCCTCCCCCCAGCGACCGGGGCCATTTTGCAGGCTTGATGAAGGATGAGAGCATGACACGCCCACCACTGCCGCGCTTTGACGAATCCTCGGCCTCCAAAAAGGTTCGGTTGGCCGAAGACGGATGGAACAGCCGCGATCCCGAAAAGGTTGCCGCCGCCTACACACCAGACTGCCAATGGCGCAACCGGGCCGAGATATTTCAGGGCCGCGACAAGATCGTGGAATTCCTGACCCGCAAGTGGGCGCGTGAACTGGATTACCGGTTGATCAAGGAACTCTGGGCCTTTCACGGCAACCGGATCGCGGTGCGATTTGCCTACGAGTACCACGACGACAGCGGCACCTGGTTTCGCGCGTACGGCAACGAGAACTGGGAGTTTGCGGCGGACGGTCTGATGCAACGCCGCATCGCGTCGATCAATGAACGCCCGATCACAGAAAGCCAGCGCTTGCTCAGATGGAGCCCTGTGTCCCGTCCCGATGTTCACCCCGGCCTGACTGAACTCAATTTATGAAAGGCAAGAACCATGCCGAATGCTTATGCCAACATTGGATTTACGCCCCAGGTTCGTGAAGAACAAAAACGTTTCGGGTCCGCCGGTGCCTATGCACGTGTCTTGTCGCCAGATCGTTACGATGGCGGCGAACTGACCGCCGGCGAGGCCGAATTCCTGACCGAACGAGACGGCATCTATCAGGCGACGGTTTCCGAAACGGGCTGGCCTTACGTCCAGTTCCGGGGTGGTGCTCCAGGATTTATCAAGGTTATCGACCAAAGGACGATCGGTTACGCGGACTTTCGAGGCAACCAGCAATATATCAGTGTGGGAAACCTGCGCCATGATGACCGTGTGTCGATCATCGCGCTGGATTACCCGCGCCGGAAACGGCTGAAGCTCTGGGGCTACGCGCAGATCGTTGAAGACCCCGATGTCATCGGTCTTTTGCATGATGGAACCGGCCCCAAGGTGGAGCGTGGTATCGTGATCCGCGTCGCGGCCTTTGACTGGAACTGTCCGCAGCACATTCCCATCCGCCTCACCGATGCCGAACGGGACAATGAGATCGCGCAATTGCGCGCACGTATCAAGACGCTGGAAAGTCGATTGAATGAAACCGCAGCGGTCACACAGGAAGCGGAGCTACGGGAATAGTCGCTCGATCCAACGCGCTCTTGGATTGGGTGGTTCAGCGGGTCATGTTGGTATATTATCTTGGGCCATGCCAAGTGTGACAAATGCGTTCGCGCGCACGATGGCCAAGGCGGCCGGGATGACGCTGACAGACGACGGTGCGTTGATCTCCGACGGCACTGTCGTGCACCGTATCCTGCCCCTCGAAAGCGGCAGGCTTCAGGACACCGACTATTTCAATCTGACCGAATGGATCCGCACCAATCACCCGGACGAAATTGCGCTCATCACGGCATATGCAGAGCTGATACAGCCCGACGACCTTGGCGTACTCGGCCTGGCCATCAAGACCGCTCCGACCTTGGGCGCATCGCTGCAACGCGTCGAGCGTTATTACCGGCTGGTCACGGACACGGCGATTTTCCATCTGGAAGAGACAGGCGATCCTGCTTTTTTGGATATCGAGGGGCAAACTGCGGACCATCCCGTTCTCGCCTTCCGCAATGAGACTGCGATGGCCGGGTTTGCCGTCAACATGCGGCGGATTGTCGGAGCTGAACTCACGTTCGAATTTGTCTCCTTTCGTCATGCCTGCCGGAGCGATCCAGAGCGCTATGCCGCTCATTTCGGTTGCCCGGTCAGGTTCGGGGCTGACCGTGACGCAATCGCCTTCGATCCTGCCATGCTCTACCTGCCGAACCGCCTCGGCGACCCGGCGGTTTCAGATTTCCTGACAGCACATCTCGAGACCGAAATCAGTTCGATCGCGGACACGCCTTCGCTTGCAAAAACGCTGGTACACCGCCTGACCCCTGCGCTGAGCAACGGGTTGCCGCAGGCAGCACAGGTCGCGCGCGACATCGGACTCAGCGAACGCACTCTCTATCGTCGCCTCGCCGACGAAGGGCTGACCTTTCGCGATGTGCTGGGACAGGCGCAATCCGCGCTCGCCCAGGAACTGCTGCGCGACAGCGACGCCTCGATTGCCGAAATTGCGTTTCTGACCGGGTTTTCCGAACAAAGCACCTTCAGCCGCGCGTTCAAGCGCTGGGTGGGACAAGCCCCGGCGCAGTTCAGGCAGCACTCCTCAAACATCTGATCGGTCCCTGACCAGACTGTGGCAGGTTCGGCCATGACCTTGGCAGGTCGGGCCAATACCTGACGCGGTCTGACGCCTAACTTCTTTCCAACAATGAACGGAACGTGCCGGCCGCGCCCATCGGACGGACGGCATTTTCCCAAACAGGAAAGGACTTTGGCATGAACGAGGACACAAGCTTCTGTCACCAGCCTGCATCCCGGCACGGCATTGGCGGCCCCGACGAGGCCCGCAAGACGACATCACCCGGAATGAACGACATGACCGGCCTGATCCTGGCTGCCATCGCAGCGGCGCTTCTTGCGGGTCTGCTGGTTCTGCCGGTCACCATGCCGGGAACGGCACGCATTTGGGCAAAGGCAGATTTGCCCGCACCCTTTGGCCCGGAAACCATGGTCACGCGCACCATGTCTGTCCGGAGCTGAATCCAAACAACTGAACCATCCTCCCGGCGGCGCGCGAAATCAGGCGTTCCGCCACCACACAAGCAAAGGAGCTTTGCCATGAAGAACCACGATCACCACCACACAGACGGCTGCGGCTGCGATGTCACCCCCGAACGGGTCGACATGGCGCGCCGCCGCCTGATGGCGGGCGCCGCCGGTGCTGCCGCAGCCGGTGCTGCTGCAATCGCCGGCACTACTGCAAGGGCTGCCACCGATGAAGCTCGCGCGCTTTATGCAGATCCGGAAAACCCCGGCTTGCCGCAGATCGATATGGAGATCGACCCCGGTCGCACCGCTCTGGTCGTGACAGACCCCCAGATCGACTTCCTGTCCGAAGACGGCGTGACCTGGGGCGTTGTCGGCGAAAGCGTGACCGAGCAAGGCACCGTGGACAACATCGAAAAGCTGTTCATCGCTGCCAAGGCGGCTGGCATGCCTGTGTTCATATCGCCCCATTACTACTACCCGCACGACCACGACTGGCAGTTCGAAGGCACGCTAGAAGCGACGATGCACGCCATCGGCATGTTCGACCGGCTCGGGCCTCTCAACCTCGACAACTTCGAAGGTTCCGGTGCCGACTGGATGCCGCAGTACAAAAAGTACATCGAGGACGGCGAGACCGTCGTGTGTTCGCCGCACAAGGTCTACAGCCCCGCGCAGAACGACCTGAACCTTCAGATGCGCAAACGTGGCATCGACAAGGTGATCCTTGCGGGTATGTCCGCGAACCTGTGCACTCAGGCGCACCTCTATGACCTGCTTGAACTGGGCTACGAAGTCGCCGTGGTCCGTGATGCGACTGCGGGTGCAAAGGTGCCCGAAGGCGATGGTTACCTCGCTGCGATCATCAACTTCCGCATGGTCGCCAATGGCGTCTGGTGGACGGATGAGGCTGTCGAGCGGATCGGCAATTCCGCCTGATCTAACATCAAGCCGGAGGGCAACAATATGACCTTCACACGCACTTTCCCCGGTGTAGCGACTGCATGGTCGCTGCTCCTCACCCCGGCTGTTCCACGGCTGGAAACCAACCCCCAAGAAACCCGAAAGGAAAAATCATGACCTACAAACAGATGCTCCCAACCATGGCGACCGCGTTGTCTCTGGTGCTTGCCACTGCGGCGTTTGCCGCGGACGAATACAATGTCGCCAACGGTCTGACACTGAACGGCAATCCGCTGGGCATGCATGGCAATGACCCTGTCTCCATGTTCCAGGGTGGAAACCCTGCGCAGGGGGACGCGGCCTTTACCTCCTCCCACGACGGCATCGACTACTACTTCACCTCAGCCGAGGCGAAGGCCATGTTCGACGCCGACCCAGCAGCCTATCTGCCGCAATTCGGAGGCTTCTGCGCCTTTGGCGTTTACGTCGGCAAGAAGCTGGATGGTGACGTGCGCTATGCAGATATCGTCGACGGCAAGCTCTATCTCTTCGTCAACGCCGCGATCCTGGAGAAATATCTCGAAGACCCGCAGACGGTTATCGCAGGCGCTGACGCCAAATGGTCCGGGATCGTGAACACCGCCGTGAGCGATCTCTGATCCTGCCAGCAGAATTTTAGGGCGGCGCGCGCAGATGCCCGGGTCGCCCCTCGCTGTCGCGGCAAGCGGCAGGGGAAACATCGCCCCCACTCACACAGGAGAAAACCATGACGACCCTGCTTCGCATCGACGCCAGCGCCCAACAGCAAGACCGGTCCCTGACACGCATGCTGACAAAGCTGTTCACGACCGAATTCTTACACACCAATCCGGAAGCAAAGGTGATTGCCCGCGATATCGGGCAGAACCCGGTTCCGGCAATTGATCACCGCTTTATCCACGCAGCCTTTACCCCGCCGGAGGCACGCGAAGACTGGATGACCGAACGGCTGGCGCTTTCCGATGCGCTGATCGACGAGGTTGTGGCTGCGGATATCATCGTGATGGGTGCTCCGATGTACAACTACGGGATGCCTGCTGCGTTGAAAGGTTGGATTGACCACATTGCACGGATCGGCCGGACCTTCTCGTTTGATCTGACGCGCGGCGATTACCCGATCGAACCGATCCTGAAGGGCAAGCAACTGGTCGTGCTGTCGTCACGTGGCGAGTTCGGATTTGAACCCGGCGGGCCACGAGCGCACTTGAATGCACTGGACCCCGCCATTGCCGCCTGCGCCCACTACTTCGGCGTCGATACCGCGAACATCCATACGGTTGCCATTGAATACCAGGAATTCAAGGACGCACGGCATGACCGTTCGGTCATCGCCGCGAAAGAGGCGACGCGCGCACTGGCACAGCAGTTTGGCAGGCCTGCCAAACAAACGATTTCCCACCTGACTGACCAATCCGAAAACAAGGACAAGGCAATGAAAGACTTCCCAACGCACACGATGGAATCCGCTCCCGCAGCCGCAAAACCAATTCTCCAGGCCGCCCTGAAAGGATACGGCTTCGTGCCCAACCTCTACGCCACCATGGCCGAAGCACCGACCATCCTTGAGGGCTATACAACGCTGTCAGCCATTTTCGGCAAAACGGATCTGTCGGAAACCGAGCGTCAGATCATCCTGATGACCAACAACCGGTTGAACGGCTGCAAATACTGCATGGCGGCACACACAACGTTGTCACAAATGGGCGGTGTTGCGGAGGATGTCATTGCGGCGCTGCGCAATGATACACCCATCGCGGACAACAAGCTGGAAGCCCTGCGTCAGTTCGCAATCGTGATCAACGAAAGCCGTGGATGGCCCTCAGACGCGCAGATCGAGCATTTGCTGCAGGCCGGTTACACGCGACAAACCGTGCTCGAGGTTATCCTTGGCACGGCGCTGAAAACCCTGTCGAACTACACCAACCATATCGCTGAAACAGAACTTGACACAGCTTTCGCCGCGAATGCATGGACCTCCTCTAGCGCGCTGGCTGCGGAATAGTTTTCCGCGGCCAACCTTTTGTTCGTTGAATGTAATGAGCAACGGCGCCGAAACACTGCCGCTGTTGCTCTAAATCTCTACGGGGCCAAAAAAGCTGCCTTTTGAAGGACGGTTTCCAAAGATTTTCGATCATTCGTACATGTTGCAGCATTCGGAAGATTGGGCTCTCAACCGCCGTTCGCTGCGCCGTTCACGAAGGTCGGCAGTGTGCCGTTAGTGTTCTTCAGACACCACCCTGTTCGGCCTCATCAAAGACCACCTCCGCCTGTTCCACCCACGGCAATGCGGCACTTTCGGTAAGCTGCATGACCGTGACGGCCGTGACCTCGCGCTTGTAGACCAGCCGCCTCAGCACATCCGGCGCGAGATAAGCCAGCCGCAACTGTCGGCTGACATGGCGCTCAGCGAGGTTCACAGCGATCGCCAAATCACGCACCGTGCCGAACTCGCCCGCTTCCATGCGCCTCCGCCAGCCCCAAGCGCGCCCGATGGCCCGCAGGATATGCGGATCTTGGGTCTGGTCCTCGCTCGGCAGGTAGTCCGCAGGCGGCAGGATTTTCGGCCGCCCGTTTTTCCTGCGGATTTTGAGCGGTACGAAGATTTGGATTGTGTCAGGTGCGGCCATTATTCCGCGGCCTCAACAGGGCGCGGTGTCATCATTTCGTGCATGACGCCTGCGATACCATCGGTGCGCAGGTCGATGACCAGCCCCTCGGCGGTAAGAGGCGCACCACAGCCGTAGCGAGCAGGCCGTAGAGCTCGGTGCGGCGTTCATGCGCCTTCATGCGGTCTGGGGGCAGGGGGTTCTGTTTTGGCAGATTTGCAACTGACCATCAGGCACATCATTGATCGGACCTGGTATCGCCGCTGCCAGATGATGTTCTGACTTCCATGCGTTCATGCGTGGCACGCCCTTAAGCGTGGTCAATAGTCCCGCGCTCGCCGTCACATGGGCTGTGATGGCTATGCTACATCTAGTGGTGCAATGAATTCTCCCATCGAGTTGCGCTCATAGTCGATCAACTCGCGCACGACCTCGATCTCAAGAAGCCGCAGCTCTCGGTAGGCGATAATGAGAAAATTGCCGCAACCGCAGGCCGGATCAAAAAACGTCAACTCGCCAAGGCGATCCTGAAACTTCTCCAGTTCGACCTTGCGGCGCGTGACCGTTGAGAAAAAATCCATGGTCCGTGACGATCACGGCCTCTTTGAACCCCATTCCACGCAGCTTGTGCAGGGCGCCTCAGTCCACTCTTCAGTTCACAACCATTTCAACCAGGAGCGCCATCTCTACAAAGGAGATAATTTCAAGTTCAACCGAACCGCCGCTCAAGCCGAGTGGCGCTTGCTTTGTTCCGGATAAGTTCCGGCATTCAGCGGTAAACTGAGACTGGTTCGAATTCGTCTGACAGCACCCGTCTGACAGCACCCCAACGCGGCTTGTCACTGTGGCCATCGCCAAAAAGACCGCTCGAACCGCCTCGGCGATGCTGGCGAAAGAAGAAGACGACAAAGCTGTTCCGTCAATCTGATGAATGCAAGAGCAGATCGCGGTGCCCACTCGGCGTTGCGATGAGATGCAAGGGCGGAAGTGAGTGATGATGCAGCCGCCGGTCTAGGCGGGTTTCCTTTACCCGGAGATTACGCCGCCTTCAAATTTCCATCTTCGCGACACAACCGATAGTGCGGTTTTTTTTTGGGGCTCTGTCTTGCCGACTAAATGCGCTAAAGCAGGTGAACGATCGTTGACGCATGAATGGAAAGAGTCGCCTTGGCCCGAAGAAAAGATCCGCTACCTGCCAGCAGTACCGAAAAGGACTATCGGATCAACACCGCGCTTGCGCGTGGATTGTCGATCCTCAAGGCATTTGGACCCGACAACCGGCCCATCGGCAATGCCGAGATCGCCGGCCGGGTGGACCTGCCCAAGGCAACGGTGTCGCGGCTGACCTTCACCCTGACCGAGCTTGGGTATCTCAAGTATGACGAGGATTTGGGTCGGTATTCGCTTGGACCGGCGGTCCTGACATTGGGCTATGACGTATTAGCCCAGATGGAGATTCGCGACATCGCACGCCCTTATCTGCAGGAGCTGGCCGATTACGCTGATGGCTCGACCTATCTGGGAACACCGAACGGCACCGAATTTATCTATATCGACGCCTGCCGTACACCGGCTTCGATGGCGATCCGTCTTGGCGTGGGCTCGCGGATCCCGATGGCCAGCACGGGCATGGGCCGGGCCTATCTCGCCGCGCTGCCTGAACCCGACCGCGAGGCGCTGATCTCGCTCATGGCTCCGGAATACGGGGCCGAATGGCCCGAAGTTGAGGCGCGGATGCGGGCCGAAATCGCCTGCGCGCAGGAGCGGGGTTTCGCGATGAGCCATGGCCACTGGATAACCGAGGCGCATTCCGCAGGGGCCATAATACGGCGCGCAGATGGCTATCCGATCTATGCGGTCAATGTCGGCGGGCTTCGGTCAATCATCACCTCGGAACGGCTTGGGAGCGATCTGGGGCCGCGTGTTCTGGGCGTCGCCCGGCAGATTGAGCATATTGCTCGAGGCATCCTCTAGGCCGACTGGGCCTGTCGCCGCCGGGCGTCTATCGCGCGGTAGAGCTCGACGGTCTTAAGTACCCCCTCGACAAGCGGCGTTTCCTGCAAGTCACCGATCACCTGTCGCAGGGGCGAGGTGTCAAAGCCGTCCTCCGGCGAGACCCGCGCCGTGTCTGCGACGGTGACCTCGGCCTCCGGCACCACGGTTCGGATCGCGGCCAGCACGTCGTCGGTGGACTGCACCCGATCGCTGATATCCGACAACAGCGCCCCTCGCCAATCCGAACGCACCGCACGGACAAAGATCTCGGCGATGTCGCCGACATATTGAAAGCAGCTGCGTGTATCGAAGGGGATCTCGTATTTCTTTCCGAGTGCCGCAGCCTCGATCGCGCGGGTGATGGCCGAGGTTTCTCCTTCGTCGCGGCCGACGCCATAGACGATATAAGGACGCAGGCCGAGGCTGGGCAATTGATGATCCTGCCAGTAAATGCGGGAGATCTCTTCGTCGGTTTTCTTGAAGACGCCGTAGAGGTTCGAGGGCGCGTTGGCCGACCCGCGCGGCTTGGCTGCGATCGAGCTGGTATAGATGATCCGCCGAATCCTATGCGCGCGGGCGGCCTCAAAAATGTTGATATGGCCCCCGATATTCACCGCGGCCCCGGCGGCGGGCCGTTCGCGGCAGACTGGGATCTGCAGGGCCGCCAGATGGATGATGCCGGTTGGACGCATCTGCCCGATCAGCAGGTCGAGCGCCTCGGGATCGGTGATGTCGCAGATGCGGCGTTCGACCATGCCCTCGGGGGGATTGGGACAGAGCGCATCCAGTCGGTGATAGTCCTCGCTGATATCGGTGGCCAGGACCGGGATTCCCCGGTTGGCTAGGGCCGAGACGATCCACGAGCCGAGAAATCCGGTCGCCCCGGTGATCAGGACGCGTTCAAGTGTGCTTGGTGTCATCTCAAGCCTCTTTCTTGCGGCTTCGCAGCCAGCGAATTACGGGCCAGATCAGCATCATGGCGGTCAGGATGAACAGGCTCAGCGTGATGGGCCGTTCGAAGAAGGCAAGGAAGGAGCCGCGGGTCAGCAAAAGCCCTTGCCGCAGCGAATTCTCGATCATCTGGCTTAGCACCATGCCGATCACCAGCGGTGCCAGCGGGAAACCGGCCTTTCGGAGGATGAACCCGCCCACGCCGGCAATGAAGGCGGTGACGAGGTCCAGCGGATTGCCACGCACGCCATAGGCACCGACGATGGCGATTACCACGACCATGGTCATCAGCAGTGGCTCGGGTATCCTGAGGGCCCGGGTGAAAAGTTGCGCGCCCAAGGCACCGACGACGAACATGACCAGGTTGACCGCGATGAGGATCAGGAACACCGCATAGACTAGGTCGAGGTGCTCGGTGAACAGACGCGGCCCTGGTGCCAGACCGTGCACGATGAAGCTGCCCAGCATCACGGCGGTGACCGGATCGCCGGGGATCCCCAATGCGAGGGTTGGCACCATGGCCGAGCCGGTGACCGCGTTGTTGGCACTTTCCGAGGCGATGATGCCATCGGGCTCGCCGGTGCCCAGCTTGTCGCGATTGGGCGCGCTGCGCTTGGCTTCGGAATAGGCAATGAACGACGAGGTCGCGGCACCGGTGCCGGGTAGGGCCCCGATGAAGGATCCGATCATGCAGGATTTCAGCAACAGCCAGAGCCGTGGCCTCCACTCCGAGAAGGGGGGCAGGCGAAAGCCCACCTTATGGGCGATCACGGTCTTGACCTGCGTCGATTCCGAGGCCCGGATGAACACCTCGGACAGCGCAAAGAGACCCACGATCGCAGGGATGAGCGAGATTCCGGCTGTCATCTCGAAACTGCCGAAGGTGAACCGCATGTCGCCCGTCACATGATCGACGCCCACCGTGGCCAGGAACAGGCCGATGCCGCCGGCCAGAAGCCCCTTGGACATCGCCCCGCGCGACACGTTTGCGATGCAGATCAGGGCAAAGACCCCCAGCGCGAAATATTCGATTGCCGTAAAGTTCAGCGAAAAGGCAGCCAGTTGGGGTGCTGCGATGATCAGGACCCCAACCGAGAAAAGCCCGCCGATGGTTGACGCCATGGTCGCCCAACCTATGGCAAGGTCCGCCTCCCCCCGTTGTGCCATCGGAAAGCCGTCCAGCGCTGTGGCGGCCGCCTGCGGTGTGCCGGGCGTGTTGATCACGATGGCTGAGATCGACCCGCCATAGACCGACCCGCAATAGACGCCCAGCATCAGGGCAAGGGCTGGGATCTGCTCCATCGAGAAGGTGAACGGCAGGATCATCGTGATCCCGATTACCGACCCTAGCCCCGGCAGGACGCCGACAGCGACCCCAAGGATTGTGCCGATAACGATGGAGATGAGCGCCGGCATGGTCAGCACATGCTCAAGACCCAGGGAAAAAAAATCCATCAGAACAGCTCTAACCAGGGTGAGGAGGGAAGGATGATCAGGAACACCTTCTCGAAGAGGTACCAGATCGAGAGCGGGTAGAGGATTGCGATGGCCAAGGCGATCCAGATGCCGCGATAGCCCAGCACGAACGGCATCAGAAAGGTGAAGATCATCGAGGGGATGACGAACCCCGCGGAGTTGATCGACAATATATAGACACCGCTGAAGACGATTGCACCACCGGCCGCCAGAATCTCGCGTGGGCGGAACTCGGCACCTTTTTCGCGCAGTCCCTCGATGGTGACCATCAGCGACAGCACCGCCATGGCCGCGAGGATGATCCGAGGAAAGAAGACCGGTCCCCGCCCGGCCGTCAGGATCGAGGTCTGATAGACATCGGCAAAGGTGTGATATAACAGGTAGGCCGTCGTCATAAAGATCAGCCCGCCGATCACGCTTGCCCAGGAAGCACCTGCCATGACGTTCTCCGTGTCTGGAAAGCGGGCGCGCCGGACACGCGCCCTGCCTGTGACGTCAGTTACTGCTTGATACCGGCTTCGGTCAGAAGTTTGTCGTTCTTGTCGAACTCGGATTGCACAAAGGCCTCAAATGCGTCGCCTCCCATGAAGGCGACGGGCATGCGAAGTTCGCCCATCCGCGCCGTGAACGCTTCGGAATTCATGCCGACTTCGCAGGCTCTTTCCAGCGCCGCCTTAGCCTCTGCCGGGATGCCCTTGGGAGCGACGAGGCCGCCCCAGATCGGGAAGTTCATCGGAATCCCCTGATCGGTCGCAGTAGGCAGGTCTTCGGCCGTTAAGACGCGCTCGCTGGTCAGCATGGCGAGTGAGCGGACCTGATCGGAATTCTGCGTTAGAAACGAAATATGCGCGACGAACATGTCGATCGACCCGTCCAGCATCGCCTTGAAGGTTGGCGCGCTGCCTTTATAAGGGATAAAGGTGAATTCCGCCCCCGAGGCCGAGGCCAGGCCAAGCCCAGCCACATGCGGAATAGACCCCACCGCCTGAACGCCATAATTCAATTCGCCCGGGTTCTCCTTGGCGTAGGCCAGCATGTCGCCCAGCGTCTCGAACGGACTGTCTTGGCGCACGACCAGCGCCGACGGCGCGGAATAGGCCTGGCAGATGTAGTCGAAGCTGGCCGGTTCATAGGGCAACTGGCGCAGATGAGGTTGTGTGGTCATGGGGCCGACCGGTATCATGCCGATCGTATAGCCGTCAGCCTTGGCCCGGGCGGTTTCCGCTGCCCCGATGGTGCCGCCTGCGCCGTCCGTGTTCTTGACGACGACCTCGGCCCCCAGGGCCTCGGCCATCGGCCCTGCCAGAATACGTGTGGTGATATCGGTGCCGCCGCCCGCGGAAAACGGCACGATGATGGTGACCGGTTTGGCTGGGAAATCTTGGGCCAGAGCGGCGGCACCAAGCCCCACTGCGCCAACAAGTCCTGCGAACACTGTCTTGATGATGGTCATGTCTTCCTCCCTAGAAAATCGACGGGTTTGCAGGCACGCCCGTCGCAGGGTGCCGCCTTCTACGTCGTCGCTGACACCAGCTTACGATCATTTTGGGATTTTTCAAAACCCATTTTCAAATTTTATTGAAATTGAATTCCAAAAAAATTAGAGTGCTATCAAGGCCGGACGGTACCGACCAGGGAGGACACGCAATGCTTACGGAAAAAGAAGTCGAAACCTATCATAACGACGGCCTCGTCATGTCCAGCTACACCTTGCCCGAACCGCTGCTCGAGCATCTGCGCGGGGCGGTGGACAAGCTGATCGCGGACCACCCCAGTATACGGCCCGAATCGCTGTCGGGGCCGCATAACCCTTGGGGCCAGTCGGCGCATCTTATGGGAAATGTCGATTTCCTGGAATTCTGCCAGCATCCCGACATTCTTGACATGGTCGAGCAGGTGATCGGATCCGATATCATTCTGTGGGGGTCGATGCTGTTTGCAAAGCCTGCCGGCGACGGCAAGGCTGTGCCTTGGCATCAAGACGGGCGTTACTGGCCGATCGAGCCGCTTGAAACGGTCACCGTGCGCGTCTCGATCGACGGGTCGGACAAGGAAAACGGCTGCATGCAGTACATTCCGGGGTCTCACAGATCCCGCAAGTTGGAGCTGCACGAGATCGACATTCGCGATGACATGGCGCTGGGACAGCGAATGGCCGAGGTCGATGACTCGAAAGCCGCGGACTGTATTCTGGCCCCCGGCGGAGTGTCGCTGCACGATGTCTATACGGTGCATGGATCGGCCCATAATCGATCGACCAAGCGCCGTGCCGATTACGCGATCCGCTATATGCCGGCCACAACTCTTTATGACCGCTCTGACGATCATCCGGCGACAGTCTATGCAAGGGAACATTCGCCCAACATGAATTATCAGGAACGCCCGATCTGGCTTGTCCGGGGCAAAGACCGCGCCGGCAACGATTTCCAGCGCGGCAAGAAGATCTGAGCAAAGGACAGCCTAAACATGCCCAAGACAAATGAAATGGTCGTCCGGACCCTGATTGAGTCCGGAGTGGACCGTGCCTTCACGCTGCCGGGGTTGGGGGTGACATGGTCTTTGCCAGCCTTCCACGACGCCAAGGCGGATTTCGATGTTGTGCTGACGCGCAACGAATGGATCGCCTCGATCATGGCGCAGGCCGCAGGGCGGTTGACGGGGAAACCTTCAGTCCTCATGGGGCAAGGCCCATGGATCACCACCATGGGCAGTCTTGGCATTCTTGAGGCACATTTCGCGGGATCCCCCATGGTCGTGTTGACCGAAACCTCTGATTACGATGGCTATGGCCAAATGGGCGTGTATCAGACCATGACAGGTGATTACGGTGGGGCCAATGCTCTGGCCTCGCTCAAACCGATCACCAAATACGCAACCTATGCCACCACGCCGGAGGAGGCGGTCTTTGGAACGCAGATGGCGGTCAAGCATGCCTCGCTGCCGCGCATGGGGCCGGCGGCGGTGGTGATGAAAACACCGATCATTCGGGCCGAAATGGAGGCCACTGCCAAGCCCACGCTTTATCCCAGCGCGGGCTACCACGCCTATACACCGGCTCGGCCCGACCGAGAAGCCATCGGGCGGTTGGCAGAAATGCTGGACGGGGCGGACCGTCCGGTGATCGTGGCCGGTAATGGGGTGAACGCGGCTGAGGCGGGGCTGCAGCTTCAGGCGCTGGCCGAGGCGGCTGGGATCATGGTGGTGACCAGCTACAATGCGAAGGGCGTGATTGCCGAAACCTCGGATATCTGCGCCGGGATGCTGGGCACGTGGGGCCACGCTGCGGCCAACCGGGTGCTGGCCCAGGCCGACCTCGTGCTGATGCTGGGCGCGTCGATGGGCCCCGACTATACCCGGTTCCGGGATCCCGGTTTGATCCGGCCGGGCGAGCAGACGCTGGTACAGGTCGATGTCGATCCGCGCAATGCGGGGTGGGTCTATCCGGTGGACCTAGCGGTGACCGGTGATGTCGGCGATGTGCTGGCTATCCTGGACGAGATCGGACTGTCATCCGCAAATGCGGCCTCCCGCACCGGCGCGGGCATGGCAGTAAAGAAAAAGAACGGATATTTCGAACTTCCAGACCTGCCCGCGGCCCAGGGAACGGTGCATCACACGGATGTGGTGCGCGGGTTGCAGGATTTCCTTGGCCCTGACGATCTGGTGGCGCTGGACGCGGGCGCGCAACGGATCTGGGCAACCTTCGGCTTGCGGATGCCTTATCCGGGCCAGCTCATGGTGCCCGGCGGCACGGGCGTGATGGGTTGGAGCCCGCCCGCAGCCACGGCAGCCAAGCTGGTGCGCCCGGAACGGCGCGTCACCAGCTTGGTGGGCGATGGCGGGTTCATGATGACGGTTCAGACCCTGCCCACAGCCGTTCAACAGAACCTCGACGTCGTCTACATGGTGTCAAATAATTCCGGCTTGGGCATGGTGCGTGACAATCTGGGCGAGAAGCGGATCGCGGTCGATTTCAACGATGTGGATTTCGCAAAGGTTTCGGAGGGGATGGGAGCCAAGGGCATGACTGTCTTCCATCGCGACGAGATCCGCGACGCGCTGGACGAGGCCCACAAGATGGGCGGTCCGGTGGTGATCGATGTCAAGGTGGATCCTGATGCAAGCCACAAGGATGCCTGTGACAATGACCCGCTTTGAAGGCCGGTGCGCACTGATCTCTGCCGGTGGTAGCGGGTTGGGCAGGGGTGTTGCGCTCCGGCTGGCGCGCGAAGGTGCCAACGTTACGATCTGGGATCGCGACCAGGCGGCTCTCGTCGCCACGGCCAAAGAAGCCAAGGCAGAGGGGCTGCGCCTCAAGACCCGCGCGCTGGACATGACCGATGCGGGCGAAGTCCGGATGGCGGTGGCCGAGATGGCGGCGCAAGAAGGTCGGATCGACATCCTGCTCAACAACATTGGCGGATCGCTGCACACGCCGTTCAAGTTTCTCGAGCAGACGGATGAGCACTGGGACCGCGTCATGGCCGTCAATGTCACCGCCTGCGTGCGCACCACCCGGGCTGTGATCCCGCACATGATCGAGGCGGGGTTTGGGAGGATCATCAATATGGGTTCTAAGGCGGGCAGGTTCGGCAGCCTTTTTGCAGGGGCCAACTATGCCGCTTCTAAAGGCGCGATGCAGGCCTTCACCCTCCAGGTCGCTCAGGAATTCGGCCCCTATGGCATAACGTGCAACACGTTGTGCCCGGGCGCGATCCTGACACCGCGGGTCAAGGGCCTGCTGGAAGAGCGGCAAAGCCCCGAGGAGCGCGAACAAGTCCTGCTATCTATCCCGGTTCGTCGTCACGGTACGGTTGAGGATATCGCCGCGGCCGTCGCCTATCTGGCTTCCGCCGAGGCGGGCTTTGTCAACGGCGCTTCGCTCGACATCAATGGTGGTCAGGGCATGGTGATCTAAGTGGGGCACTACAGAACCGAATTGCAAGAAAAAAATAATATCTTTCAATGTGTTACGTTGGTTTTGGCGGGTTCTTGACGCGGCTCAGGTGATGGCATGGATGCCCCTCCCGACGGCATCGTAATGTGCCAACGGGCACTGTCAGAAGAAACCAGCTTGAGGCGGGCAGGGCGGTTTCGTAGCCTGCTATGATGAGAAAACGCCCCCCATTCCGCTACTTCAAAACCAGTCCTGAGATCATCCGCTTGGCGGTCACGATGTACGTCAGGTTTCCGCTTTCGCTCCGAAACGTCGAGGACCTGTTGCACGAGCGTGGGATCGAAATCAGCCACGAAACGGTTCGGTTCTGGTGGAACAGGTTTGGCCCGTTGTTTGCCGCAGAGATCCGCAAGAAAAGGGTCAGCCAGATGCGCGCATATTCGAACTGGCAGTGCACCTGGACGAGGTGTTCGTGAAGATTAACGGCGAGACGCACTATCTTTGGCGGGTCGTGGATCACGAAAGTGAGGGAGGATGGAAACACCCTGGTTGGATTTCGGTCGCGTTTGCAGCAGGTGGGATTCGAACCGACAGACCGGCGCAATAAAATCAATCGGTTAAGGGGCAGAGAAGGTTCGACGCCAGTCGCGTTCCCTCCGCCACCCACTCCAAGTATATGGTTTTACAGGGTTATTATTGCGATGTCCAAAAAGCTGTTGTCCATAATGGACCACAAGAAGACTGACGACAGCGACATGCGCTCCCTTGTACAACCACGCGGCCCCGGCAAGAGCTGGGTATTCCGGTTTGTGACGCCACCAGATCTGGTAGGCATCCCCAATCCATGGGACGGCAAACCACTTGGCAAAGAGATAAAGAAAGGGCTGGGAACACGGCACCTTCCTGAGGCCCGCAGACTGAGAGACATCGCACTCGGCGACATCCGAAGACTTGAAGACAGCTTAAGTGACGGTGCTGCTTTCTCTCTTGCATCAGCTGTAGAATGGCGCGAAGCGATTGCTGAAGCCCGCGAGAAAGCCGATAACCCCCAGCACGTCGGTATCGAGCTGGTTATGACTGACAAGCTGGAGCAAGCTCACGCCCGTGGTCTCTCCCAGACGCGACTTCAGCGGTTCGCTCGTGTAGCTACAGGGAAAGGGTTCCCCCTCGGTCTGGCCCACTCTCAGTATGTAGAAGCAAGGAAGGTCAGAAATCCGTATGGCTACGATCCTTTGAAACGATCCACGTTGATGAACCTTGACACCGCTATCAAGCATCTTCGCGCCTCTCTATCGGACGATACAGGCACCGCCTGCTTGGAGGACGTGACCCCAGAAACAGCCAAACGGTTCCAAGACGTCTACCTCCCCTCCGTCTGCAATCATCGCAGCCCAACAGGTCTATCAGCTCAAACGATAGCGAAGAATGTGAACTTGTTGAAACAGCTCTGGGTATGGGCCGTTGGTGAAGGGGTAATCCCCCCATTTTTAATGGGGTGCATCCGTAGAACTTACGCGGCCATTTTCAGTTTCTGGGCGGGAGTGATGCCGCCAATGCCCATGTTGGGTCGGTCGGTGTTGTAAGTCCATAACCATTGTGTAGCGTGATCTTGAGCCTCCTCGATGCTTTCGATGATGTATTGGTCGAGCCATTCATGCCGGACGGTGCGGTTGTAGCGCTCGATGTAGGCGTTCTGTTGCGGCTGACCGGGTTGGATGTGCTGGATCGAGATACCCAGTTTCTCAGCCCAGATCAGCAGCTTTCCACTGATGTATTCCGGGCCGTTGTCCACCCTGATCGTCCCGGGTTTGCCACGCAATTCGATGATCCTGTCCAAACTGCGGATGACCCGTTTTGGGGGCAGCGAAAAGTCGACCTCGATCCCCAGCCCTTCGCGATTGAAGTCGTCCAACACGTTCAGCAGCCGGAACGCCCGACCATCACCGAGACGGTCGGCCATGAAATGCATCGACCAAGTGATGTTTGGGGCCTCAGGCACCGCCAGCGCGTCAGGCTTGTCGCGCTTCAACCGCTTGCGGGGTTTGATCCGAAGGTTCAGTTCCAGCTCGCAGTAAATCCGGTAGACGCGTTTGTGGTTCCATGGATGAGGGCAGGTCGATTTTATAGGAGGCGCGCATGTTATCCAGACGTCTTTCGAAACTGCGTTGGCTGTAGGCCTGTGTCCAGTCTTCACGCAATATGCGGTTCAACTCGTCCGGGGGCAGGGTCTTGGGTGGATGAAAGGCATCCAAACGAACGAGGTGCCAGCCGCGCCCAGAGCGGATTGGCCCTGTCCATTCGCCAGGTTCAAGCTCCCGGATCTGCGCGCTGAAATCCCATCCCAAGACGGTCACCAACTGTCCGGGCCCGTAGTATTCTAGCCGGTTGTGGCCGTGCCGGCGGTGAAGGCCGGATCAATGGCGGCGATGTCGAATGAAATGAACATCGGTTTGCCGTTTTCCTTTGCTTCGGCAAGCACTTCGTCCATGACAACCTGCCAACCGCGCAGGTCGATTTCGGACATCATGTGATACCGCAGCCCATTGCTCCGGTTGGGCTTCGCTGAGGATTTCTTCTGTCGGTCTGTCTTGCACGGCGATCGGGGAACACAAAAGCGTCGCAAGACCTGCAGTCGCCAGTGTTCTGAGTTGATAAGTGGTCATCGGCCTTACCTCTTTTTCTTTTTGCTGCGCTTGACGCCGCCTGCGATGGCGCCGACGACGGCACCGTTTCGCGCCCCTTTCTTGCCGCCAACCAGGGTGCCTACGCCTGCGCCGACAACCGCGCCCTTGAGAACATCAGCGTAAACCGGAGGGGCGCTGGTAAATATCCAAGCGAGGCTGGTCGCAGTGACGACAACCAGACTGGAGCGGGGACTTTCTGTGCGTTGCATAAGTTTGCCTTTCAGAGTTCAATTCGGAGCCGAAGACCCAAGATCACCTCGGAGGATCGGGTCGAATTTGCGGGATCAAACACGATCTGAATGTCCGGTGTGATTTGCAGGAAGGGCGACACCTGAGCCCGGTAGTAGATCTCAACCCCTGTTTCGGTTCTGAGCGATTGGTCGGTGGGCGTGCCATGCCATGCTCCGAACCCGGCACGGTCATACTCAAATCCCAACGGGCGTTTTACGATCAGTCCTGCGGCGATCCGTTTTCTGAAATCTCGAAACGTATCGTCCGCGTGCGCATAGCGAAAAAAAGCTCCCAACCTGTCGCCGAAATCCTGATCGGCGCTCACAGAGAATGTATCGCCCTGCGGCAGAGATCCATTTTCGATCAGGCGTGACAAGGTCAGTCGGTATTCCCCATACCCCAAGACGCCGCAGAAGCGCTGATTGAAGACAGACCCGAAAGTATTTGGGCCACTCTGGCGCTTGGATACGCTGGCGTATCCGGATGCAGGCAGGATTTGATTGGCCGTGCCCTTTCTCGTATCCAGAACATGCAGCCGGTTGGGTCTCAAATCGATGATTTCAATTTGCTGCGAACATTATCGGCCTTGGATCATGGTCCCAGTGACGGCGCAGAAAAGCAAAATGCAGACTGCTCAGTATTTGAGTCCATTCGGGTCGGTATGGCCGCGTTGTACGATCCAACCGATGCGTCTTCCAACGAAGCACTTCATGGTGCGCAACATCGCGATGTTTTTTGGATACAAGCGTTTCAGATATCCGCCCTTGTCGAAAAGGGAAAGAAAAGCGAAGCCCGCGCAGTCTTCGACAGAATGCGGCGCGTGCACCCCAATGTGGAAGACTACATGCATCGCGCTTTGAGCAGATTGAGCAACCCCACGTCTGGAAATTCGGATTTGGCATGATCACGCATCCTGGCATTCCCATTTGATATAGGCCTT